>NZ_JBFUKN010000012.1:0-103389 GCF_056400845.1 Mycobacterium sp. P4_H6
GCCCGGATGATGCCGGTGTTCAGGCCGGCGCCGATTTCCTCCTTGAACCGGGAGATCAGCAGCAGGTTGTAGTCCGAGCCCACCGCCAACAGCAGGATCACCGCCAGCGCCAACACAATCCAGTACAGCTGGATGCCCAAGATGTCCTGCCAGATCAGCACGGACAGCCCGAATGAGGCCCCCAGCGACAGCGCCACCGTACCCACGATGACGAACGCTGCGATGATGCTGCGGGTGATGAACATCATGATGAGCAGAATCAGGCTCATCGCCGCGATCGCCGCGATGATGAGGTCGTACTTCGCGCCGTCCTGAATGTCCTTGTAGGTGGCCGCGGTACCGGCGATGTAGATCTTGGACCCGGCCAGCGGCGTGCCCTTGACGGCCTCCTGGGCGGCGTGCCGGATGGCATCGATGTGTGCAATGCCTTCGGGCGTAGCGGGATCGCCGTCATGGGTGATGATCAGTCGGGCTGCCTTGCCATCCGGCGACATGAACAGTTTCATCCCGCGTTCGAACTCCGGGTTGGTGAATGCTTCCGGCGGCAGGTAGAAGGAGTCATCGGTTTTCGACGCGTCATACGCCTGGCCCAGCGCGGTGGAATTCTCCAGCGCCGCAGCCGTCTGGTCGTTGATACCCGACGTGGTGGCGTAGTTGGTCAGCGTCAGGTCGCGGTTGGCCTCCTGGCTGGCGATCTGTGGCGGAATCAGCGCGACCAGTTGCGGTTGCAGCGCATCGAGTTTGGCGATGCTGCCCGCGACGTCGGACAGTTGGTCCGTCAGCTGATCGACACCGTCCAGCGCGTCGAACACCGACCGCAGCGCCGCGCACATCGGGATGTCGAAACAGTGCGGCTCCCAATAGAAATAGTTGCGTATCGGCCGGAACTGGTCGTCGAAGTTGGCGATCTTGTCGCGCAGGTCCTGCGCGGTGGCGACCGTGTTCTGAAATGCCTTGGTCTGCTCGTCGGTGACGGCGGCGGACTGCTGTTGCAGCGAATACTGCTGGCGCAGAATGTCGATCGAGTTGTTGATCACATCGACCTGCTTGAGCAGATCGGCGCCGCGGGCCTGCTGGAAGGGCAGGTTGTTGATCTGCGCGGCGCTGCTCGCGCTGATCTGGAACGGTATCGAGCTGTGGTCCAACGGCGTGCCCAGCGGTCGGGTGATTGCTTGCACCTGCGCGATGCCGTCGGTGTGGAAGACCGCCTTGGCGACCCGCTCCAGCAAGATCATGTCGGTGGGATTGCGCAGATCATGGTCCGCCTCGATCATCATCAGTTCGGGATTCAGCCGCGCCTGCGTGAAATGCCGTTCCGCTGCGGTGTAACCGACGTTGGCCGGGGCGCTGGCCGGCAGGTACGGACGGGCGTCGTAGCTCGTCTCGTACCTCGGCAGCGCGAGCAGCCCGATCAGGGCGATCGCAATCGTCGCCGCCAGGATCGGCCCGGGCCAGCGGACGATGGCCGTGCCGATGCGTCGCCAACCCTGGGTACGCATCGGGCGAGCGGGTTCGAACAACCCGAAATGCCGGCCGATCACCAGTAGCGCCGGCGCCAGGGTGAGGGCCGCAGCCACCGCGACGAGAACGCCGATTCCGGCCGGTATGCCCAGGCTGTTGAAATACGGCAGCCGGGTGAACATCAGGCAGAGCACCGCGCCGGCAATCGTCAGCCCAGAGCCCAGGATGATGTGCGCCGTCCCGTGGTACATCGTGTTGAACGCCGAAACCCGGTCCTCCCCCACGTGACGCGCTTCGTGGAAACGGCCGAGAATGAAGATCGCATAGTCGGTTCCAGCGGCGATCACCAACAGCGTCAGCAGGTTGGTCGAATAGGTCGACAGCTCGATGATGCCGGCGTTCGCGAGCACCGCGACCACACCACGGGACGCGGTCAGCTCGATCATCACCGTGAACAGCACGAGGAACACCGTGGTGAGCCGGCGGTAGAGGAAGAACAGCATGACCGCGATCACGCCGAGGGTGATCAAGGTGGTCTTCAGCGTGCCGTGGCTACCCACCTCGAACTGATCGGTGACCAGCGGTGCGGCGCCGGTGACATAGGCCTTGACGCCCGGCGGCGGCGTGGAGTTGTCGACGATGCTGCGCACCGAGTCGACGGACTCATTGGCCAGCGACTCGCCCTGATTGCCGGCGAGATACACCTGCACCAATGCTGCCTTGCCATCAGCGCTCTGCGATCCGGCCGCCGTCAGCGGATCGCCCCAGAAGTTCTGAATGTGCTGTACGTGTTTGGTGTCCTGGGAGAGCTTGTCGACCAGCCCGTCGTAGTAGCGGTGGGCATCGGCTCCGAGCGGCTGATCGCCCTCCAAGACGATCATCGCCGAACTGTCGGAGTCGAACTCGTCAAACACCTTGCCGATATGCAAACTGGCCTGCAGCGACGGCGCGTCATGCGGGCTCAGCGACACGTTGTGCGATTCGGCGACGGTCTCCAGTTGCGGCACAAAGACGTTCGTCATCACCGCCAGGACGAGCCAGAACAGCGCGATGAGCACGGCGAAGCGGCGGATGAAATCCGGGATGCGGTCCCGCTTCGTGGGGGTGTGAACCTCACGGTCGGCCTGGTGGGTACTCATCCGGACTTGTCAAGGCAGAAGGTGTACGCGTTCACGTTCTCGGCTGATCTCTCGTCCTTCACGACATCGTCGATCTTGATGCGGCAGCCGATGGAGTCGCTGTCGCCCTGAGCGGCGACGTTGACGAAAACGGCCGGCTGGGTGGTGGTCGCGTCATAGGTCCAGGGCAGTGCGACAGCATCGGCGCGCTGCGGTTGCGCGTCCACGTCCAGGTAGGTGATGGTGGCCACCGTGCCCGGCGGGCCGAAGACCTCCAACACCACGTGCTTGGGATTGAACGGAACGATCTCGTTCCCGGAACCGCTGGCCGTGGACGTCACATCCTCCGAGGCGAAGATCGCCTGCAGCCGATACACCGCGAATCCGGCCACCGCGATCACCACCACCGCCACCAACGGCATCCAGCGCCGGCCGAGTCGCCGGCTGAACGAAACCCGCTGCATCCGTGACCTTTCATGAGGGCCGACAGGCGCGACGGTCCCCAATTCCTATAGCAAAGCTAACGATTTAGGTTGACGGTACGACACCGGACCGGACTCCACAACACCGGGCGACGCGGGCACCCTTCCGGCCCTTGCCATTCACAGCAAACTGACAGAACGCACCGCTGTCAGGGCGAACATGCCTCTGGTAGTGAATATTTGGCGACGAGGTCGACATATGTCGACTGCAGTCCACTGAGCGATGCCCCGGGAGGTTTCGCCGATTGGCTTAGAACGGACAGCGGCGGGGCATCCCGCAGGTGTCCGATCTTTCGGCCGACCTGGAGAATCCCATGACATCCTCACCCCTGACGGACGAGGCCAAGCAGATGCTTGCCAAGCCCAACCCCGCCGTCATCAGCACCACCCGGCGCGACGGTCAACCGGTGTCCGCCGCCACGTGGTACCTCTTCCGAGACGATCACCTGCTCGTCAACATGGACGTCGGTCGAAAACGTCTGCAACACATGCGCAGAGACCCGCGGGTGTCACTGACCGTCATCGACGGCAACGACTGGTACACCCACATCACCGCCATCGGACACGTGACCCGCATCTACGACGACGACGGCCTGGCCGACATCGATGCACTGTCCCAGCATTACCAGGGAAAGCCGTACCCGGACCGGGACCGGCCCCGGGTCAGCGCTCTGATCGCGATCGACCGCGTGCACGGGTGGGGCGCCCACAAGAACAACGATCAGCCCGACGGCAGCGGCTAGGACCGTCGATCAACTCGCCCCGCACGACGAAAACGTCCCCCGGAGAAAATCTCCGGGGGACGTTTCTTCTAGTAGCGGGGACAGGATTCGAACCTGCGACCTCTGGGTTATGAGCCCAGCGAGCTACCGAGCTGCTCCACCCCGCGTCGGTAAACACAAGATTACCCAAGGGGGTGCAGACCACCAAATCGGGTGGTCAGCGCCATTTTCAGGCCGAGAACCGCACCACAAGACCGGTCTTGAGCACGCCGGCCGGGTCATATCGGTCCGCCAGCGCGGCCAGCCAGTGCCGAGTGTCCTCGTCGTAGGCCCGCGCCGTGCGCCCCGGGTCCGCTGCGGGCGCGAAGTTGGGCAGCAGACCGCCCGTCGACCAGGGCGCCAGGGCATGCGTCAACGCGCGCGCCTGTGCGGGCACCAGTTCGGCGGACGGGCCCATGGGCACCCCGATGACGGTCACCGCGTAGGCCGCCTGACGGTGGCAGAACGCGCTGCGGTGCGGCGCCTGTCGTGCCATCGCCCCACCGAGCAGCCGGACCTCCACGATGGTCTGCACCGACGCCGAACCCGGCCCCGCGGCGGCCAGCAGGATATCGACTGCGTCCGCGCCGAATTCGCGCAGCAGAACCTGCTCTTCGTGCACCGGCATGGGGTCGACCGGGTCGGCGTGCACCGCGCCGATCGCGGCGTACGGCAGCACCCCGACGGTGTCCAGCACCGGCGTCGCGGTTTCCCGCATCGGCGCCAGAAGTGCTGCGGCCTCGGCGAAATCATCCAGCGCGGTGTAGCGCACCGCGACGGTCAGCCTGCCCGCCAGCGGCTCGGGCACCCCGGGCAGCGGCGGCAGCTGCTGAAAGGCGACGGAGGTGTTGATGTTCTCCGGCAGTCCGGCACTCCACTGTTGCCAGCCGCGCAGCACCGCCGCGGCATCGGCGCCATCGAAATACAAAGCACCACCGTAGAACTCGGAGATGGGCAGCAGGTCGATCTCCACACCGGTGACGATGCCGAGAGTGGCCTTTCCGCCGCGCAGCCCCCAGTACAGCTCGGCGTGCTCCTCGGGCGTCACGTGCAACAACTCMCCCGCTCCGGTGACCAGATCGAAGGAACGCACGTAGTCCGAGGACACCCCGACGCTGCGCACCAGCGGGCCCACGCCGGCACCGGTGAGGAATCCGACCACACCCACATTCGGTGACGATCCGCACAGCGGCGCGAGCCCATGCGGTGCGGCGGCATCCAGCACGTGCTGCCACCGCGCGCCCGCCCCGACCCGGGCGGTCCGGGTGGGCAGGTCGACAACGCAGTCGGTCATCGCGCCGGTCTGCACCAGGATGGCGTCTGCGCCCACCGGGATCGCGCCGTGGCCGGTCGCCTGCACGGTGACCTTCAGACCGTGGCCTGCGGCGAACCGGACGGCCTCAGCGACGTGATGCGGGGAGGTGGCGAACACCACGGCGGCCGGACGGACTGGCACGGCCACGTTCCACGGTGTGCAGCGTTCATAGCCGGGCTCGCCGGGCAGCGCGACCAGGGCGCTGACATGGTCGGGCAGTGTCGACACCACGCTGTTGTCGACCGATTCGGCCAGGGTCATTCGAGGGTCCTTTCGGGCAGGGCTGTTCATCGGGACCCACGATGTCCCGGCCCACTTGGCATCTTCTTGGAGCCGGCCCCAAGTCACCTCGATCCCAGTTCAGCAGCCCTTTCGGCAACTCCGGTCATTCCGAGGCGGCGCGCGTCGGCGCCGACCCGTGCCGCCAACACCGCGCGATCCGCGGGGTCTGCCAACTCAGCGGCCAGCAGGTCACAGCGCACCAGCGACGGCACCCCGCCGGTCCGCCGGGCCAGTTCACGCGCCTGCGCCAGATGCTCGTACGCGCGGACCCGGTCACCGGCCAGTGCGTGCAGCCGGGCCGTCCCGAGCGCCACCGGACCGGCCGAGCCGACCTGCCCGATCACCGCGATCCGGTCGACGAACGGCTCCAGCTCGGCGAGCAGTGCGGCGGCGAACTCGGAGAGCCCGTATTCGGCGGCCAGGTGCGCCAGGAAGGTGTTGTGGCCCAGCGTCGTCCAGATCTGTGCCCGGGTGGCTGACGGGTCGAACCGCTCGGCCAACAGTGCCCGCGCATTCTCGCGCGCGACCGGACCCTGCTGCAGGCCCAGTGCCACCGCGCGCACCAGATCGACCAGGCTCTGGCCGCCCGAGGCAGCCTGGGTCGCCACATCCGGCAGATCGGGTACGGGTCCGCCCATTTCCCACAGCAAGCTGGCCTCGGCGACCATTCCGCTGCCCGCCACATACAGTTCGGTCTGCTCATGCACGTGCGCGGCGATGGTGTGGTGCCGGCGCGCCTCAGCGAAGTCACCGCGCCAGATCGCCAGTACCGCCTCCATCCACCGCAACTGCGCACGCAGGACCGGCAGCTGCAACTCCTCGCTGCCGGCGATACCCGCCGCGAGATGGCGTACCGCGCCGTCCACATCGCCCAGCGACATCGCAGCCATGGTGGCCACCGATGCGGCGATGACGTTGTCCTCCCGGGACCGGCTGTGCCGCAATGCGTTCAGCTGCTCGATCCAGGCGAGGCTTTCCGCGCTGGAGCTCGTCACCCCGGAGTAGGTGATGAGCCGCCCCATCAGCACGTCGGCGGTGACATCGGGATCGTGGGCGCGGGCTGCCAGCGCTTCGGCGCGCTCCAGGATATCGGCAGCCACCGTGGGGTCCCTGTCGTAACAGTGCCCGACCGCCAAGGCCGCCCGCACCCGGGCGCCTGCAGCAGAGTCCGAGTCACACAGTGCCGCAGCGCGATCCAGCAAAGCGAGCACCGCTCCGGGATCCTCGCCCGGAGCCAACCACGGCCACCCGCCGCTGGCGCGCAGCAGCGCACTGGCCACCCGGCCCGCCGTCGCCGGCCGGTCTGCCCGCAGTGCCTGCACCAGGTAGCGCTCCACCGCGTCGAGGACCAGCCGGCCGCGTCCGGCACGGGAGTGCGCCTCCAGCATCGACACCGTCAGCGCGTCACGCTCGGTATCGGATTGCTGCGCCTGCGGCAGCCGGTCATAGGCGTCCAGCGCCGCCTGCCACCACCGCGCAGCGATGTCCGAACTCCAACTCGCGGTGGCACGTTCGGCGGCGAGCCGGCACGCGGCGACCACCTCCTGCGGTTCCACCAGGGGCTGTGCCGCGATCAGGTGCCCGGCCCGACGGGTCAGCGCCTCGTCGGTCGTGGCGCCGGCAAGCACCTCGGCGACCTTGGCGTGCACACGCTGGCGGCGCAGCGCGGGCATGCCCGCGATCAGCTGTGCCCGCAGCAGCCCATGTGCGAAGACGTAGCCGTCGCCGGTGGGTGCGGCCACCACGATGCGCTCGTCGGCGGCTTCGTCGAGGTAGTCGGCCAGGGTGTCGAGGTCCAGCCGGGTCGCACCGGCCAGCACCGGCAGCGCTTCGCGGTCGATGGCGTCACCGATGATGGCGGCGGTCCGCAATGTCTGCAGCACAGCGGGATCCAGCGCACCGAGCCGGCGTTCCAGCACTGACTTCACCGCGGTCGGGATCTCGCCGCCGAGCCGCTCGGCCCGCGGCAGCCGCGCATACTCGGACACGAAGAACGGGTTGCCCCCGGTGCGGTCGGCCAGCGCGGCGGCCTCGGCCTCCGCCACGTGATCGTCGGCAACCTGGTTCGCCAGCGTCGCGACATCGGCCGCAGACAGCGCGGGTACTTGGATATGCCGGTTGGCCACGCCACGGGTCGCAGTCCCCAACAATCGCGACACATCCGACGGGTACTCGCCGTCGCGGACGGTCAGGATCATCGCCAGCGGACGGTCCCGTAGGGCGCCGGCGATATAGGCCAGGCAGCCCGCCGACGCCGAATCCGCCCACTGCACATCATCGATCACGACGGCGAGCAACCGCGGTGCCGATTCGAGCAGGGTCTGCACCCGCTCGTACACCGCGAATCGGGCGGTGTCCGGGTCGGCGTGCGCGGGTACCGCCAGCAGCTCGTCGGCGTCGGCACCGAGCGTCCGGACCAGCTGGCGCATCGGCCACCACGGCGGTGTCCCCCGCTCGTCGGGACAACTGACCCACACGGTGTCACCTCCGGCGGCACGCACCCGGGCGACGGCCTCCTCGGCCAGCCGGGTCTTGCCGATTCCGGGTGGCCCCGACAGCACGAGCCAGCGGGTCGACCCGGCCTCGGCGGACGCGAGAATGCTTGCCACCGTGCCCAGTTCGCGATCACGTCCGACGAGGTCCTGCGCGCTGGACGGCGGGGCGGTGTCCGCGGCGTTCACCGCGGCGGGCGTGGGGATGTCCTCGGCACCCGTCCAGCCCGGCGGCCGCGGCCAGGCCGCCAACTCGGGGGCCTGACGCAGCACAGCGGTCTGCAGCTCACGCAGTTCGGCCCCGGGTTCCAGACCCAGCTCGTCGTCGAGCGTGCGGGCGTGCCGGGTGTAGGTCTCCAGCGCATCGGCGGCACGACCGGAGCGGTACAGCGCCACCATGTGCAGCCAGCATCCCCGGTCACGGTACGGATCGACGGCCCGCAGGGCGGCGATGTCGGCCAACGCCGAGGCGGGCCGGTTCAGCGCGAGCAGGGCGGTGATCCGCGCGTCCAGACATTCGCTGCGCAACTCGTCGAGGCGCACGGCTTCTGCGGCCACCCACGGCTCGTCGCGCAGATCTTCCAACAGCGGTCCCCGCCACAGCGACAGCGCCTGCTCCGCGGCCACCAGCGCGTCATCCCACCGGCCTGTCGCGACCGCGCCGGCCGCCCGGGCACACGCGGTCGCGAACACCGCGGTGTCGACCGTCGCGGCGCTGACATCGAGGTAATAACCCGGGGGTTGCCGGACGATGGGCGAGGTGACCGCGCCATCATCGGCGCGCAACGCCTTGCGCAGATTGGAGACGTAGGCCTGCAGACTCGCGGTGGCACTGGCCGGCACATCGTCGGCCCAGATCGCATCGATCAGCCGGTCGACCGAGACGACTCCGCCGTCGGCGAGCAACAGGACGGCCAGCGCCGCACGCTGTTTGGGCGGGCCGATGTCGACCGGCGAACCGTCACGCAGCACCTGCAGCGGTCCGAGCAGCCGATAGTGCACGGCAGCAGCTTAATCCGAGCATCCCCCCGCCGCGAGCGTGCGCAAAGTCAGGACCTGGTGCGGCGTGTCCGGCCGCAGACACGCACGCTCGCGGGAAGGGAAAGGAGCTACCTGGCCTCGCGGTACTTGTTCATCGCATCGTCGAGGCGCTGCAGCGCCGCACCGAACTCGGCGAAGTCACCACCGGTCTGGGCCTGCTGCATATTGTCCAGCGCGGCATTGACCTCCTGCAGCGCAGCGGCTTTCGCCCCCGACAACTGCACGGGACCGCCCGGAACCACCGCGGCGGGCGGCGGCGTCGCTGCGGGCGCACTCCCCTGCTGCGGCGGATTGGCCTGCGGATTGGCCGCAGGCTGCGCCGGCGGGCGAGCTGCCGGCTGTCCCTCGGCGGGCGCCGGGCCCGTCGCGGTCGCACCCGCACCGGCGCCGAAGATCTCATCCAGCGCGTCACGGACCGTCGGGCCGTAGCCGACCTTGTCGTTGTACATCATCGCCACCCGGATGAGGCGCGGGTAGGACGACGCCGCATCACTGGCACCTGGCGAGGCGTAGATCGGGGCGACATAGAGCAGGCCACCGTTGCCGATCGGCAACGTCAGCAGGTTGCCCCAGCGGATCCGGTTCTGGTTGTCGCGGCCGATCTGACCCAACTCGGTGGACACCGCGGTGTCGGTGCTGATCGCGTTGAAGGCCAGCTTGGGACCGTTGACCTGACCGGGCACCGTCAGCACCGTGAGCTTGCCGTAGGTGTCCGGGTCCGAACTCGCGCTGATGTAGGCGGCCAGGAAGTCACGCCTGATCCAGTTCATCGCGCTGGTCAGCTGGAAGGACGGTGTGCCGTCCTGGCGCGCCTGGTCCGTGGCCACGATGTAGTACGGCGGCTGGAAACTGCTGGCCGTCGGGTTGGGATCCAGTGGCACATCCCAGAAGTCGGCGTTGGTGAAGAACTTCACCGGATCGTCGACGTGGTACTTGGCCAGCAGTGAGCGCTGCACCTTGAACAGATCCTCGGGGTAGCGCAGGTGCTCCTGCAGGTCCGCCGAGATCTCCGACTTGGGCTTCACGGTGTCCGGGAAGACCGACATCCAGGCCTTGAGCACCGGGTCGGTCTCGTCCTGGGCGTACAGCGTCACCGTGCCGTCGTAGGCATCGACGGTGGCCTTCACCGAGTTACGGATGTAGGACACCTGCTTGTCCGGCAGCAGCCTGTTGACCGCGACCTCGTTGGAGTCGATGGTGGCGTTCGACAGCGTGGTCAACTCCGAGTACGGGTAGTTGTCCAGCGTGGTGTAACCGTCGACGATCCACACCATGCGCTTGTTGACGATCGCGGGATAGACACCGTTGTCGGTGTCCAGCCAGGGCGCCACCGCCTTGACGCGATCCGCGGGGTCCCGGTTGAACAGGATCCGGCTGTTCTCGCCGATCACGTTGGACAGCAGGAAGTTCCGCTCGGCGAACTTGGCCGCGAACACTCCACGGTTGATCCAGTTGCCGATCCCCACACCGCCGGTGCCACCGTAGGTGTAGTTCTTGGTCTCGGTGTTGGTCTCGTAGTCGTACTCGCGGTCGACGTCGCCGTTCTTGCCGACGATCGCGTAATCCTCGGGGGCACCGGCGATCACCGGGCCGAAGTAGATGCGGGGCTGATCCAGGGGTGCCGGCCCCGGGGACACCACACCACCGTTGGCGCCGACCACACTGGCCAGGAATTCCGGGTAGCCACCGTTCTGGTTCGGGTCATTGGCGATACCGCGCACCGTGTTGGCCGGCGAGGCGACGAAGCCGTTGCCGTGGGTGTAGACGGTGTGGCGGTTGATCCAGTCGCGCTGGTTGTCGATCAACCGGTCCGGGTTCAGCTCACGCGCGGCCACCACGTAATCGCGGATCTGGCCGTCCGGGCCGACGTAGCGGTCCATCGACAGCTGGTCGGGGAAGTTGTAGAAGTTCTTGCCCTGTTGGAACTGGGTGAACGCCGGGCTGACGATCGTCGGATCGAGCAGCCGGATGTTCGAGGTGGTGGCGCGGTCCGCGGCGACCTGCTGGGCCGTCGCCGCGGCATCACCGCTGTAGTTGCGGTAGGTCACCACTTCATCGGTCAGCCCGTAGGCGTGTCTGGTCGCGTCGATACTTCGACTGATGTATTCGCTTTCCTTCTGCGCCGCGTTGGGCTTGACGCTGAACTGCTCGACGACCAGCGGCCAGCCCGCACCCACGACCAGGGAGGACAGCAGCAACAGCACCAGACCGATGGCCGGGATACGCAGATCACGCAGGACCAGTGCCGAGAAGACCGCCACCGCGCAGATGACGGCGATGGCCAGCAGGATCAACTTGGCCGGCAGCACCGCGTTGATATCGGTGTAACCGGCACCGGTGAAGGGCTTACCGGCGCGGGTGTTGCTCAGCAGTTCGTAGCGGTCCAGCCAGTAGGCGACGGCCTTGAGCAGCACCAGGGTGCCGGCCAGCGCGATCAGCTGGATGCGGGCCGCACGGCTGAGTGCGCCGGAGCGCCCGGACAGCCGGATACCGCCGAACAGGTAGTGGCCCAACAGGTTCGCCACGAACGCCAGGAACACCGCGAAGAACATGTAGTTCAGAATCAGGCGGTAGAAGGGCAGATCGAAGGCGTAGAAACCGAGGTCGATACC
Source organism: Mycobacterium sp. P4_H6 (assembly GCF_056400845.1). NCBI lineage: Bacteria > Bacillati > Actinomycetota > Actinomycetes > Mycobacteriales > Mycobacteriaceae > Mycobacterium > Mycobacterium sp. P4_H6. The sequence continues at coordinate 11,565 of NZ_JBFUKN010000012.1, forward strand.
GAACTGCGGATCGGTGATGCCGAACTCGCCGCCGTGCAGGAACAGCTGAACCTGCGGCCAGTAGCTCTGCGCGATGATGCCGGCCAGCAGACCGATGAAGACCGGGATGCCGATACCGAACAGCCGCAACCGGCTCATCACGGTGGTGCGGTAGCGGGCCACCGGATCGTTGGGTCCCACCGTCGGCACGAACACCGGGCGGGTGCGGTAGGCCAGCGTCATGGCCGCGAAGACGACCGCGCCGAACACCACCGCCGCCACCAGGAACAGTGCGATGCGGGTGAACAGCACCGTGGTGAACACCGAGCGGTACCCGAGCTCGCCGAAGAACAGCCAGTCGACATACCCGTCGATGAACCGTGGGCCCACCAACAACAACAGGACTACAGCTACCGCGACGCCGATAAGAACCCGGCTCCGACGTGTCAGCTGCGGCATTCGTGCCGCGGGCCGCATACCCAACTCTTCAACTCCAGTCCATGGTCTGTGGCCTCAGCAAGTCTGAATCCCTGTAGAGGGGCCACTACTTGCCCCAACTCTACGCAGTACCCGCCAAGGAACCTCTCAGCATGTAGGGGGTTCGCCACCGGCAGAAATCGTGTTCAGCGCGTCCACCGCGGTGCTGAGCGTGTCGACCTTCACCAGTTGCAGGCCGTCCTCGTGCGCGGTGAGGGCCTCGGCACAGTTCTCGGCCGGGACCAGGAACACCGTCGCCCCGGCCTCCCGGGCGGCCAGAATCTTGTGGGTGATGCCGCCGATGGAGCCGACCTTGCCTTCGGCGTCGATGGTGCCGGTGCCGGCGACGAACTTGCCGTCGTTGAGTTCTCCGGTCGTCAGCTTGTCGACGACCGCAAGGCTGAACATCAGGCCCGCCGACGGTCCGCCGATATTGGCCAGGTTGAACTCGATGTCGAACATGGCCCACGGAGCGTCGAGCACCCCGATGCCCAGATATCCCCGATCCCCTTCGGGATGTTTCCCGAGGGTGATGGTGGCGGTGCCGGCGGGGGCGTTCTTGCGGCGGTAGTCGATGACGATCTGCTCGCCGGGCTTGGTGTTCTTCACGACCTCCTGGAAGGCGTTCAGGTCGGGCACCTCGACGTTGTTCACCATGTCGATGGCGTCCCCGGGCTGCAGCTTGCCCGCCGAGGGGCCCTTGTCCTCCACCGTCTCGACGGTGACGGCCTTCGGGTACTTCAAATAGGACAGGGCGGCGTACTCCGCATCGTCCTCGGACCGCTTGAAGTCGGCGGTGTTGCCCTTGTCGATGTCGTCCTTCGACTTGTCCGGCGGATACACCAGCTCCCGTGGGATCAGCTGATCGCGGCCCGACATCCACAGCACCAGCGCCTGACCCAGGGAGAGACCGTCGCGCTGGGACACCGTCGTCATGTTGAGGTGACCGGAGGTCGGATGGGTGATGTCGCCGGCCACCCCGTCGGTGCTCTTGATGTCCACGACCTGCTTGCCGTCGATCTCACCGAGGGTGTCGAACGTCGGACCGGGCCCCAACGCGACGAAGGGCACCGTCACCACTGACAGCAGCAACCCGAACGCCACGATGGGCACGAGCGCAACCACCAGCGTCAAAATCCGCCTGTTCACGCCGCCCACAGTAGAGGTTCGGGGCCAGGTCGGCCCGCACCCGGCGGGCCGGACGAGCTTTGCCGATGCGCCCGCCAACGACATTCGGCAGCGGGGATTGCTCCTTCAGGGCAGGGATGCCGCCAAACGCGACGCGGAGGTGACGTTGAATATAGTATCCAATATTGCCATGTCGACCGATCGACCACGGAGGAACATCCCAGTGACCTCGCCACACGCCCGGCTCACGGATCTCGGACTCTCCGTTCCGCCTCCCCCACCACCGAAGGGCAACTACTTCCCCACCCGGCTGCACAACGGACAGCTGTGGGTTTCCGGCGCCACCGCGCGGACCACAGCCGGCCCCGGCACCGTCGGCGTCGTCGGTGACGACGTGACGGTCGAACACGCCCAGGCTCAGGCCCGGGTCGCCGCGCTCAATCTGATCGCGGCCATCGATGCCGCGGTCGGCCTCGACGCCGTCACCGCCGTGTTGCATTTGCGGGGATATGTGCGGGGCGCGCCGACGCTGGCCGACCATCCGGCGGTCATCGACGGAGCATCCGGCCTCATTCTGGCCGTCTTCGGCGCGGAGGTCGGCGCCCATGCCCGCACCGCGATCGGCGTTGCGTCGCTACCGGGCGGCGCATGCGTGGAACTCGACCTCGTCGCTGCCGTGGACCGCTGAGCCACCCTCCACACCGACTTTTCCCGCAATTGGATCCGATATACACTTTGTTGAGTTTTCCCGACCGAGAAGTGGGTGAGCACCCATGGCACTTCCGCGTCGCCGCGAAGAGGAGACCTGCCGAATGACATTTGTCAGTGCCTGGGAATTACGGGCTGCGTTCGCCCAGTCCTTGTCCCGGATGTACGGCACCGAAGTGCCGGCGTACGACGACCTKGTTGACGTGGCAGCCGAGGTCAACCGCGACGTCTTGATCCGCGACGGCGCCGACGCCGAACGACTGGGCACCGCCGATCGGGTGGCCGAGGAACGCCACGGCGCGATCCGCGTCGGCACGCCCCAGGAAATGCACCAGGTGGCAACGATTTTCGCCGGCTTCGGAATGCACCCCGTCGGTTTCTACGACCTTCGCGACGCCGCCACCAGCGCCGTGCCGGTGGTGTCCACCGCCTTCCGGCCCGTGGACACCGACCAACTCGCCCTCAACCCGTTCCGGGTGTTCACCTCGATGCTCGTGGTGGACGACCGCCGGTTCTTCTCACCGGAGATCTCCGAGCGCCTGACCGCGTTCCTCGGCGAGCGTCGGCTCTTCACACCAGAGGTACTCGAACTCGCCGGCCAGGCAGAGGCGGATGGCGGCCTCGACCAGCCCCACGCCGCCCGGTTCGTCGCGCTGGCCACCGCGGCCTTCGAATTGTCCGCCGAGCCGGTGGACCGATCGTGGTACGAAACGCTGGACGCCATCTCATCGGTCGCGGCCGACATCGGCGGCGTGCGCAGCACCCATATCAACCATCTGACGCCCCGGGTGCTCGATATCGATGAGCTCTACGCGCGCATGCAGAGCCGCGGGATCACGATGATCGACGAGATCCAGGGCCCCCCGCGGTGGGATGGACCCGATGTGTTGTTGCGCCAGACGTCGTTTCGCGCACTCGCGGAGCCCCGCCGGTTCCGCGACGACGACGGGCACATCTCCACGGGTTCGCTGCGCGTGCGATTCGGCGAAGTCGAGGCCCGTGGCGTCGCGCTGACACCGGCGGGCCGAGACCTCTATGACGCAATGGTGGCCAAGACCGATGCGCGCCTGGCCGACGATCCGGACTCGACCCGGCAGGACATCGCCAGAGCGGTCTGGACCGAGCATCTCCCGCGCACCGAAGAGGAGCTCGCGGCACAGGATCTCGCCTACTTCACCTTCCGCGTCGCGGATGAATCAGCCCGAACCGGACCCGCCGAACCGAAACTGACCAGCCTTGTCGAACACCGCTGGGTCATCCCGGAACCGATCGTCTATGAGGACTTCCTGCCACGTTCGGCGGCCGGCATCTTCCAGTCGAACCTGACCTCGGAAGGCAGAAAAGACACCTCGCTGGCGGGATCGGCACGCGACATCGGCTGGATGTCCGACATTCTCGACCGTCAGGTCGCAGACCCCAACGATCTCTATTCCGCGCAACGCTCCCGGTCCCTGGCGGCAGCCGCGGGCGAACTCGGGATCACCGATGGACTCAGCACATCCTTTGGGATGCCCTCCGACACTGCGTAATTCGTCACAAACAGCCCACAGGAGATCGGCATGGAACTCGAGGCTCGACCACCGGGCATCGGCGGAGCAGTTCGGCCCACGCGGACCTCGCCGTGACCTCAGCCACCTTCCTGGCCGACCGGTTACGCCGTGCCGGATTAGCCGACGTACTGGCCGACGACACTTCTCGTGCCGCCTACTCCTCGGATGCATCGCTGTACCGGGTGCGGCCGATGGTGATCGCCCGACCCCGGCATGCCGACGAGGTCGCCACCGCACTGTCGATCTGCCGTGCGGACGGCGTTCCGGTGGTCAGCCGCGGCGGCGGCACCTCGGTCGCCGGCAACGCGATCGGGACCGGCCTGGTGCTCGATTTCAGTCGGCACATGACCAAGGTGCTGTCGATCGATCCGGACGCGCGCACCGCAACTGTCGAACCCGGAACCATCCAGGTCGCGCTGCAGCACGCCGCGGCGACGCACGGTCTGCGCTTCGGACCCGACCCGTCGACGTTCACCCGATGCACCATCGGCGGGATGATCGGCAACAATGCCTGCGGTTCCCGGACGCTGGGTTACGGCCGCACCTCCGACAATGTGCTCAACCTGGAAGTTCTCACCGGAACCGGCGAGACGCTGAGCCTGGAATCGGGTGCCCGAGCGGTTTCCTCGCCCACGCTCTCGCAACTACACGCGGTCACCCGCGCCGGGCTCGGCACCATCCGTACCGAGTTCGGCACCTTCGGACGCCAGGTGTCCGGTTACGCGCTGGAACATTTGCTGCCGGAACACAAGTTCGACGTCGCCCGGATGCTGGTGGGCAGCGAGGGGACCCTGGCGGTGACCACCAGCGCGACCGTGCGTCTGGTCGAAGAGCCTGCGTACCGAGTGATGGTGGTACTCGGCTATCCCGATATCGCCACTGCCGGTGACGCAGCACCTGCCGTGCTGGCGTTCTCCCCCACCGCGTGCGAGGGCCTGRATTCCCGCATCGTCGACGTCGTACGCATGCGGCGCGGACCCGGCGCGGTTCCTGATCTCCCCGACGGTGCCGCGTGGCTGTTCGTCGAAGTGGCCGGTGACCAGTTCGACGATGTCGTGGACCGTGCCCGCGAAGTCGGCATCGGTTGCGGTGCGACCGATTTCCTCATCGTCACCGACGTCGCCAACGCGGCGGCACTATGGCGGATCCGCGCCGACGGAGCCGGGCTGGCCGGCCGCAGCCCGGCAGGTCTGCCTGCGCACGCCGGCTGGGAGGACGCCGCGGTGCCGCCCGGATCCCTCGGGGCCTACCTGCGCGAGTTCGAGTCTCTCATGCACGATTTCGGGCTGACCGGGCTGCCGTACGGCCACTTCGGTGACGGCTGCCTGCACATCCGTATCGATCTCCCACTGGACGATCCCGGCGGCACCCAGATTTTCCGCCGATTTCTTGTCGAGGCCGCCACCCTGGTATCCCGTTATGGCGGTTCGCTATCCGGCGAGCACGGCGACGGCCGCGCGCGCAGCGAGTTGCTGCCATTGATGTACTCCCCTGCTGCACTGCGCCTGTTCTCCGCGGTGAAGCACGTCTTCGATCCCGACAACGTCCTCAATCCAGGCGTGGTCGTCGACCCCCGGCCCGTGGACGCCGACCTGAGGGCACCCGTCCCGTCGGCCGTCGGCCGTAACCTGGCGCTGGCCTACCGCCACGACGCGGGTGACTTCAACCAGGCAGTGCACCGGTGCACAGGTGTCGGAAAGTGCCGGGCGGACAACACCTCGACGGGCGGCGTCATGTGCCCGTCCTACCAGGCCACCCGGGAGGAGAAGGACTCCACGCGCGGTCGCGCCCGGGTCCTTCAGGAGATGATCAACGGCTCCGAGATCACCGGGGGATGGCGCGCAGCGGAGGTGCACGATGCGCTGGACCTGTGCCTCTCATGCAAGGGCTGTCTGTCGGACTGCCCGACCGGGGTCGACATGGCGTCTCTCAAATCCGAGGTCCTGCACCAGAGCTACCGGAACCGGATCCGCCCGGCCTCCCACTACTCGCTGGGCTGGCTACCCCGATGGGCTCGCATCGCCAGTCGTGCACCGAGGCTGGCCAACGCCGCTACCCGGCTGCCGGGCGCAGGCCGGTTGGCACTCTCGATGGCCGGCGTGGACCGTCGCCGCAGCATCCCCCCGCTGGCACAGCAGACCTTTCGGGACTGGTTCGAGGGGACAGCCGCCGAGCGCAGGCAGTCCGGCAACGCTGTCGTGCTGTTCGTGGACACCTTCACCAACTACTTCACGCCCGACATCGGGCGAGCAACGGTTCGCGTGCTGGAGGATGCCGGGTTCCGGCCGGAGCTGCCCGCCGAGTCGCTGTGCTGCGGGCTCACCTGGATCTCCACCGGTCAACTCACCGCAGCCAAGAGAATCCTGGGTCGCACCGTGCGCACACTGACCGAATATGCCACCGCCGGAACGCCGATCATCGGCATGGAGCCCTCGTGCACGGCGGTGCTCCGCTCGGACGCGGCGGAACTGCTCGGCCCGCGCACCGCCGCACCCGTTGCGGACAACACTCGCACGCTGGCCGAGGTTCTCGTCCAGAGCGGCTGGCAACCACCTCGCCTGGACGGACAATCTGTGGTGGCACAACCACATTGCCACCACCACGCGGTGATGGACTGGAAGGCGGATGCCGAGTTACTACGCCGGGCCGGGGCCGAGGTGCAACGACTGGGCGGGTGTTGCGGCCTGGCCGGCAACTTCGGTGTCGAGAAGGGGCACTACGAGGTGTCCGTGGCCGTCGCCGAACAGCAGCTGCTGCCTGCGGTCGCGCAGGCGGCCGCCGACACCACCATCCTCGCCGACGGCTACTCGTGTCGAACCCAGCTGTCCGACCTGACCGATCGCCACGGGGTGCACCTCGCACAGGTTCTGGCCGCGCGGCTCGACCGGACGGCCACGCGCGCCGGGCAGATCGCGCCGCAACGCAGGGCGGACTGAGATCGGCGCGCTTTCGGTTGCCGCTCAGCAGTTTCCGACGATGTCGATCGCGGCGGCTTCGATGGTGTCCTCATCGAGAAGCACGTGACGTGCGGCGTCGCCGAGCGGGATGAAGCTGTCCTGACTCGACACGCGGGCGATGCGCCCAGCGAATCCACCGCTCAGGAGTTCGGCGAGGACGCTCTCCCCGACGCCCCCGGACCGGCGGGTTTCATCGACGATCAGCGCCCGGCCGGTGGCCGTCGCCTCCCGCAACATGTCATCGACCGGAAGCGGGGAAAGCCAACGCAGATCCACGGTGCGGCAACCGATACCACGTCGCTCCAGCCGCCGCGCAACCCGCAGACTCATCCGCAATCCGTTGCCGTAGGTCAAGAGGGTCAGGTCGGTGCCGTCACCGTGCACGCGTGCGTGCCCGATCCGCCCGTCGAGGCGACTGCCGGCACCGGGATACCGCGCGAGCCAACCTTCGTCTCCGTCCTCGTGCAGATCGCGGGTGTGATAGAGCGCAATCGGTTCCAGAAAGATGCAGACCGCCCCGGTGGACGACGCCGCTTCGACGCAGCTTCGCAGCATGGCCGCGGCGTCGTCGGGTCGCGCCGGTGAAGCGATGACGACTCCGGGGATGTCGCGCAGCGCGGCAATCGAATTGTCGTTGTGGAAGTGCCCGCCGAAGCCCTTCTGGTAGCCGTAGCCGGCGATGCGGATCACCATCGGGTTGCGGTACTGCCGATCGGAGAAGAACTGCAGGCTGGCGGCTTCACCACGAATCTGATCGGCGGCATTGTGGACGTAAGCGAGGTACTGGATCTCGGGTAGCGGGAGAAGTCCCGACACCCCGGCGCCCAGCGCCAGTCCCAGAATGGCCTGCTCGTCGAGCAGCGTGTCGAAGACCCGGGCCCGGCCGGCGCCGGCCTGCAATCCGCGGGTCACTCCGTACACGCCGCCCTTGCCCGCGACATCCTCACCGAACAGCACCGCTTCGGGGTGGCACTCCAGCGCCTCGGCCAAGGCCCGGTTGATCGACAGTGCCAGCGTCAGCGGCGTTTCGTCGGTGCGCGCGCCGGTTTCGTCCCTCGCAGGCGGGTAGCCCGACACGGTGATGGCATTGTCGAGGCCTTCATGCAGTGGGCGCATCACCGTCTCGGCGCTACCGAGCTGCTCGAGATCGACCACCTCGGCGGCGATCTCCAGTACCCGTGCCCGCTTTGCCTGATATCGCTCCAACACCTCATCGGATGTCAGCAGCCCGCGCTCGACCAGGTCCAGAGCCGTACACAACACCGGATCGCGGTCGTAGTCCGCTGCGATTTCCTGCGGCGAGCGATACGCCGGCTCGAAGTCCGACCCGGCGTGAGCCATCAACCGCACCGTGCGCAGATGCAGGAACGCCGGGCGGCGTTCGGCGCGCACCCACTGTGCCGCCGCCGCGGTGACGGCGTAGGTCTCGGCGAGATCGGAGCCGTCGGCGCTGAAATACTCCAGTCCGGTGYGGTGGGCGTAGTTCGCCGCGATCCAGCCAGGCGGGGATTTCACGCTGATACCGATGCCGTTGTCCTCGCAGACGAACAGCAGCGGCAGTGGTACCCCCTGATAGCCGGTGTGCACCGCGGTGTTGATGGCGCCGACCGCGGTCGAGTGGTTCACCGAGGCGTCCCCGAAACTACAGACCGCCAGCGCGTCCGCCGGCCACGGACACGCGACGCCCAGTTTCCTGGTGCGTGCGATGGAGAAAGCAACCCCGACCGCGCGCGGTAGGTGCGAGGCGATGGTGGACGTCTGCGGGATGATATTGAGATCGCGGCGGCCGAAAACCTTGTGCCGCCCACCGGCGATGGGTTCCTCGGTCGCAGCGACCAATCCGAGCAGAACATCCCGCAACGGGTCACTACCGATCACCTGTTGGGCCCGGGCGACGAAGAAACCACCGGAGCGGTAGTGCAGCAGTGCCGGGTCGGTGGGGCGCAGCGCCGCTGCCACCGCCGCGTTACCTTCGTGCCCGGACGACCCGATCGTGTAGAAGCCCTTGCCCTTCGATCGAAGCCACCGCGCCACCAGATCGAGGTGGCGACTGCCCAACTGCGCGTCGAACAGGTCCAGCCGGAGCTGGTCACCGAGCGGCCCCTGTTCCCGCTCCCCCGGGCCCGCGGTGGCGCCGGCGATCGTGTCGAGAAAGTAGGTATCTATAGGTTCGACCACCGGGCAACCCTCACTTCGCGATTCAGCGGAACGCGGACCCGCCGGAGCAGGCGTGACAGGCAACCAGCGTAGGCATTTGGCTCGTGCCCCCGTGGGGCAACGCCGATTCCAGACTGCTTACCGCCCGGATGACGGGATGCGCCCTGGTCATGAGTCGCCCTTTCTGTTCAGCGGTGGGTCAGCAGCAACCCGGGCGCGGTGCGCGGACCGGAACCGGCGCGGCGGGCACCATGGTCTCCGGCGATCCACGCCAGGTGACCGACCGGCTCGGCGGCGGGGTCTGCTCACTGCGGGTGGGCACCAGCGGGACACCGTCGACAAGGACGGTCGCGATACCCGGAAGATCGCCCAGTGCCAGACATTCCAGCCCGTCGCGGGCCATGGATCCGGTGATCGGCCCGAGGACCAACAGGTCAGCGGGCATGCCCTCGGCGATCACACCGGTGTTCAACCCGTGCGCCCGCGCGGTTTGTCCGGTGGCTGCTGCCACGGCGGTCACCGGGTCGACCCCGCACACCGAGGCCAGGAAGCACAATGCGCGCATCATGCCGCGTGGGATCACCCCGGTTCCACCGGGGGTATCGGTACCCATCGTCAGGCGTCCGAGTTGACCGCGGGCCGTCAGTTCATCGATGACCAGCTTGGTAGCCCGGTAATTGTTCGAACTGCACACTTCCAGGCTTGCCGAGGGCACGTCCTCGATGATCGCGATGATGTCCGCGTCCGGAGGTGGGATCGGGCCGCCGGAGATGTGCCCGACAATATCGGGCTGAACCGCCGCGACGACATCGCGTCCGGCGACTCGGCTGCTGCCCGAACGGGAGACGCCGCCCGAGTGCAGTTTGACCGTCATGCCCCGTTGATGCGCCCACTCGACATACTGCTGAGCTTCGCCGTCGCCCAACCGGTTCCAGTCGTAGAAGATGAACTTGAGCTGATCGATGCCCTCTGCGGCCGCCCGGTCGAAGTGCGCCTCGGTCATGCCGGGAACGAGCAGCACGGTACCGGCGTTCACCTTCACCCCGGAGGGCCGCATCCTGCCGGTCGTGTGTTTGGACACGATCGCGATGCTCAGCACGAGTTCCGGTGTCAGTGCGCCGAAGTCCAGTCCGGGAATGTGCAGTTCGCCCGCCGACACCATCGATGTGGTGCCGCCGTGTAGATAGTTGTGGATCCACCCGATGGAGTTCTGCGCCGGTGTCCACTCACCGAAGGTGGGGTGAACGTGGCCGTCGACAAGGCCGGGCATCACCGTCATCCCGCCCGCGGAGAGCACGGCATCGGGTGCGGGATGGCTGCTTCCGATACCGGTGATGACACCGTCCTCGACCACGACAGTCGTGTCTCGGATCGGAGACTTCGAACTGTCACCGTGCACGAGCAGGCCGATGTCATCGATCAACAGGGTCGTCACCCGCGGCTCCTTCTCTCCATTTTGGATACACTATCCGATTATTGGATGCACGTGCACGGCCCCGGCGCATCAGCAGAGCCGGGCCGAACACGACGAGGACGACAATCACCGCACCGGCGAGGTTCATCGCCAACCGCACACCGCCCTCGTACCAGGGGAACAGCGCGGGATACTCGCTGACGATCAGCAGGACCGGCGGCCCCGTGACCGCCCACCAGGTGTAGTTGACCGGCCGCAGCGCCATGGCGATGAGGAACAACGCGACGGCCACGGAAATGACCACCGGCGCAGGCGGTTGCACCCCGAGCACGGCGGCCGCGATCAACGCTCCGACCGCGTTTCCGCCGAGCCGCTGCGCGATCCGGGTGCGCGTCTGGTGCCGCTCCGGCTGAATGGTCAGCAGCACACTGGTGATCAGCCAGTGCCCGCCCACCAGATCATCGGGTAGCGCCTGGGCAACCAGGACGGCCGCCGTGACGGCTACCGCCACCCGCGCTGCATGCCGGTACGGTACGGCCGTCGTGCCGACTGAGGAAGACACGGTGGGCTCTCGTCCCGAGCCTCTGACACGCGCAACGCACCACCATGCCAGCCAGGCCATCAACACCGTCAGCGAACCTGTGGCGTAAGGCCACACATTCCACCACGGGACGTGCGCGGCGCCCGATGCCCCGACATCGATGGCGGTCAAGATGACCACCAAACCCGCTGTCGCGCCTATCTTTTCGATCAGCGAACCACACACTGCCGCCACCACGACGGCCACCGCGTGCGCACCGGGAACCTCGACGGTCACCACCACGAACCACGCACCGACGATCACCGTGGCCGTGCGTAAAGCGATCAATCTCAGTCCCGCGGCCAACTCCTGCGGCAGCGAAGGGACCGCGGTCAGCACGAAACCCAGTCCCACCGCCGAGCCCAGTTCCGCGTGGCCGAAGGCCGCGGTGATCGTGAGAATCGCGCCGAGCGTCACTGCCAGACAGGTCGCCATCGCCCACTGCGCCTGCCCGACCGGGCGCACCAGCTCGGCCACACACGGGCACACCGGTGAGCGGCGCACTAGTCGGGCTCGACCTCAGGACCTGGATCCGGAGGTTCCGCCGCGTCGAGGACGGCCTGCACGATCCCCTGGTAGCCAGTGCATCGACATATGTTGCCGGACAGAGCTTCCCGTACCGACTGCTCGCAGAGCGGCTTCTCGGTATCCGGATCGCGGAGCAACTCCAGAGCGGTGACCAGGAAGCCCGGCGTGCAGAAACCGCACTGCAATCCCCCGTTTCGGGAGAACGCCTCGCGTAGCCGGTCACACTGCTCGTATCTGCCGAGCCCTTCGACCGTGTCAAGCCGAGCTCCGTCGGCCTGGACCGCCAGCATCAGGCACGATCGGGCACTGCGGCCATCGACGAGCACCGTGCAGGCGCCGCACACCCCGTGCTCGCAGCCGAGATGAGTTCCGGTCAGTCCGAGGTGGTCCCGCAGGAAGTCGGCAAGTGTCAGTCGGGCCGGGACAGTCCGCCGGAAATTGCGACCGTTGACCGAGATCGACACCGGAACCGCATTCGAGTCCCGAGAATCAGCCGCCATAGCTGCCCTCCTCCTCTGATTGGTCGATGGTTCGACGCTGTGCTGTGGTCAGCGCTTCGCGCAACGCCGTTGCGCACAGCCGGCGCGCATAGTCGGAATCATCAGCCGCAGGTTCGGTGCGCGCCGCCCATTCGTGGGCGAGTTCGGCCCACAGCTTCTCCGAGGGCACGGCTCCCACGGCCTCGTCCCCCACGAAAAGCAGCGGCCGGTCGGCCGCGGCGAGAACGCCGGCGCGCAGTGCCGAGACCCGGCCATCCGGGCTCAACGTGAGCGCACACCCCGCGCCGGCCATGCCGTAATCACCATGCTGATGGGAATATTCGACGAATCCCCAGCCCTGATTGGGTCGGGCACTCGGAATCGAGATCCAGGTGATGATCTCGTGGTGCTCCAGGGCATTGGTGTAGAACGACACGAACATGTCCTCGGCGGACAACTCGCGACGGCCGGACGTGGCCGACTCGATGTGGAATGTGGCGTCGAGAACCAGAGTGGCCAGCGGCATCTCGGCAGCGGGGTCTGCATGTGCCACCGAGCCACCGATGGTTCCCCGATTCCGGATGCCGATATGCCCGATATAGCGCGCGGCATCGGCCAGCAACGGCGCGCGGGCACCGATGAGAGGGTCCGTCTCGACGGTGCGATGGGTGATCAGGGACCCCAGCACCAGATCGTCAGTGTCATCGAAGACCCTGCGTAGTTCTTCCAGTGCGCCGATGTCGATCAGCATCGTCGGGCGGGCCAACCGCAGGTTCATCAGCGTCAGCAGCGACTGGCCGCCGGCGAGGATCTTCGCGTCCGGGTTCTCGGCGAGCAGGTCAAGGGCGTCCGAAACCGTATGTGGCCGGACGTAATCGAAGTCGGCCGGCTTCATGACGCCACCGCGTCCAGGGCTCGGCAGATGTCACCGGTGTTGATCGGCGTGCGGTCGATGTGGATGTTTCCACCCACCGCGTCATCGATCGCACCCGCGACAGCGGCGTAGACCGCGATTGCGCCGCTTTCACCTGCTCCACGCACACCGATCGGGTTGCACGGCGTGTCGACATGCAGATGCGTCACCCGCACCCGAGGAACATCGGTACTCAGGGGTAGGTGGTATGCAGCGAAGGTGGTCGACTGCGGTTCGCCGCCGGGCGAATACGCCCACTTCTCGAACAACGCGCCGCCGATGCCCTGCGCAACACCGCCTATCACCTGTCCCTCGACGATTTGCGGATTGATCTCCCGCCCACCTTCGTGCGATACCGCATACCGGAGCACCGTCACGATCCCGGTATGCCGATGGACCCCGAGGATCACCGCGTGCACCCCCATCGTCCAGGTGACGGTGTTCACCCGGAACACCGTGCTGATATCGAGTGGCGCGCCGTCCCGGACCGCAGCGGCCAGCTCGCCCCAGCCGACGGCCTTGCCGTCGGCCTCGAAACGTCCGTCGCGGTACACCACGTCGGCCGAGCCGAGCAGACCGGCCGCCCGCCCCCGAGCCAGGTCGATGAGTTCGCGGGCGCCCTGATGGATCGCCGATCCGGCCAGGATCGCCGACCGACTCGCGAAGGTGCCCACACCGTCGGGCAGGCGTTCGGTGTCGGAAGCCAGATACCGCACCCGCTCCAGCGGCACCTCCAGGGCGTCCGCAGCAATCTGCGCAAATGTGGTTTCGTGCCCCTGCCCGGCCGAGGCCGCGCCGGCGGTAGCTTCGAACTGGCCGTTCGGCAACACCCTCACGCGGGCGGTCTCGTGCGGACCGCGGCCGGTGGCTTCCATGTAACACGCCAAGCCGTAACCGATCCGGTGATCCGGATAGGTGTCCGCCAATTCGTCGGCCTCCGACTGGGGAAGGGAGGTCAGCACGGACTCCAAGCAAGCCGTGTAGTCCTTGCCGTCGTAGAGGATCGGTACGCCGTCGCGATAAGGGATCGGCCGCGGATAGGGTAGGTCGTCGGCGGTCAGCAGATTTCGGCGGCGTATCTCCACCGTCGAGAGCCCGAGTTCCCTCGCCGCCGCGTCCATGCTGCGTTCCAGGGCAAACGTCGCCTCGGGCCGACCCGCTCCCCGGTACTGGGCGACAAGCGTTTTGTTGGTCAATGCTGCCCGGCCACTGATGCGCGCCGCCGGAACCCGGTAGGACCCGAGCAGGTGGATGGCGGTGTTGGCGACGATTCCGGCGACCCACAGGCTGCCGGCACCGATATCGACGACGAAATCGTCCTGCCACGCGAGTATTCGGCCGTCGCGGTCCACCGCCAGTCTGGTCTTGTGCAGCTGATCGCGGCCTTGGGCACTGGCGACCAGATGCTCCTGCCGGTCCTCCACCCAGATGACGTGGTAGCCGGTGTATCGGGACACCACCGGGACGATGATCTCCTCGCCGTAGACGTTGGCCTTCGTCCCGAAGCCACCGCCCACGTCGGGTACCGAGACCTTGATGTCCTCCCGGGTCCAACCGGTGGCTGCGCAGATCGCGTTACGCACCATGTGCGGAACCTGGGTGGAGGTGAGCATGTCCACGCGCTGCAATCTGGCATCGAAACTGGCTGCCACGCCCCGACATTCCAACGGCACCGCGCCGTGCCGGCTCATCTGGTAGCTGCCCTCGACGATGCGGTGGGCACGGCTGAACGCACCGTCGGGATCACCGAACGCGTAGTGCATCCGGGCGGCCTCGTTGTCGGGCAGGTGATCGAAGAGCACCGGCGCCCCTGGTTCGAGTGCGGCCGTCGCATCGGTGAGGACGGGAAGCGGTTCGTATTCGATCTCGACGTTCTCGGCGGCGTCCTCGGCCCGGTAACGGTCATCGGCCACCACCACCGCGATCGGGTGACCGACATAGTGCACCCGGTCGGTGGCGAGAATCGGTAGGCGCTGCTCAGCGATCACACACGACGTCGCCGCAGTGAAACCCGGATCGGGAGTGGTCAATCCGGTGATCGGTGTGTCCGCCAGACCGAGATCGTGGGCGAGGAACACCCCCAGCACCCCGGGCATCTCCGCCGCCCGCGATGTGTCGATTCGGGTGATCCGTGCGTGTGCCTGACTCGACCGGACGAACACGATGTGGTGGGCACCGGCGGCATGGTCGGCCAGAAATCGGCCCTGCCCGCTGAGCATGCGGTCGTCCTCACGCCGACGGACCGACGTCCCGATGTAGCGTCCGCCGCCCGCTTCCGAACTCAATGGAGTCGCTTTTCCCACTGCCACAGCGCGATCGAGATACCGAAGGAGATCGTGATGAGCAGCATGATGGTGGCGACCATCGCCGGGTATTCACCGTGGCTGTAAGACTGCAGCACCACTCGACCGAGCCCGCGACGAGTGGCGAAGAACTCCGAGAGCACGACGCCCACGACCGACAGGCTCACCGCGAGCCGGATGCCGGTCAGCAGCGGACGGCGAATGGCAGGAAAGATGATGTGCACCAGCGTCTGCCAGGAGTTCGCCCGTACCGACTTCGCGAGCTTCCAGTACACCCGCGGGATCTCCTGGACGCCGRTCGAGACATTGATCAGAACCGGGAACAGGGCGAACAACACGCCCATGACCACCTTGGACCCCGACAGGCTGAAGATGGGCAGCAGCACCGGGTAGAGCACGATCTTGGGGATACCGTTGAGGATGATGATCGACGGTTCGAGGACCGTTCGCAGAAGTGGCGACAGTCCGAGGAGCAGGCCGATGCCGCCGCCCACCGCGGTGCCGATCACGAATGCCATCAGCACCGACTGGGCCGTGACCCGCAGATCGAAAAGGTAGGCAGGATCGGCGAGATTGGAGAACAGCACGGCCACCGTGTGCGCAGGCGAAGGGATGACGAAGGTGACACCCGACATCACCTGCCAGACGGCAAGTATCACGAATCCCAGCATCACGGCCCCGAAAGCCTGGCTGGTCACGATCGCACGGGCCTGGAACCTGTCGGGCCGCGCCGGCGGCTCGGTGGCCGCGTGCCGGCCGGCGATGGTGGTCATCACAGATTCCTTCCGCGCAGCAGTGCCCGCTCTACCACGGCCAGCAGGATGGTGAGAATGCCGGAGAGCACGAGAACCATCACGATGTGGGCGAACATCAGTTCGTTGTCGAAGATTTCGTAGAGGTAGCGGATGCGGTATCCCAATCCTGCCTGGGCCGTGGTGAATTCCATGGCGATGGTCCCGATCAGGGCGTACACCACGGCGAGTCGCAGACCGGCGACGATGAAAGGTCCGGCCGCCGGGATGGCGATGGCGAACAGCGTCTGCCGCGGTGAGGCTTTCAACGATCGAGCCAGCTTCATGTAGACGGGGGGCATGGTGTTGAGACCGACCGCGGTGTTGAGCGCCATCGGGATGGCCGCCATGATGGTCGCCAGGATGATCACCGACATGGCGTTGATGCCTACCAGGACGATCATGACCGGGTAGAACAAGACCAACGGGACGGCGTAGAACGACACCAGATACGGTTCGAAGATCCGGCCGACCAGCGGAATCTTCCAGAAGACCAGGCCGGCAGCGAATCCCAGCAGCCCACCGAACACAATGGCCAGTGCCACCTCGAATCCGGTGCGGCCCGCGTCACTCCAGAATTGCGGCTCGGTGAGGAGGACGCCCAGTTCGGCAACGATGACCGACGGGGCCGGCAGGATGCCCGCGCTCCACCATCCGGCGCGCGCACCGATCTCACAGAAGAGGATGAATGCCGCGAACAGACCCACCGTCGACAACACACTCACCGTGAGCTTGCCCGGACGCCACGCGGGTGTGCTGTTTTTCTCCGGCTCCCGCTGCGACCCGTGCAGAGTTTCCGACGGCAGATCGTCGGCCGCCACATAGGAGGTGGTCACTTCGACGCCTTCTCCTTGGTGTCCTGCTGCTGGAACCCGCGCATCGACTCCGCCTGCAGGGAACTCCAGATCCGGTTGTGCAACTCGTTGAACCGGGGTGTCGAGACAACACTGGCGTCACGCTCGTCGGGCAGGTCGATGTCAACGACATCGATGATGGTTCCGGGCCGGTAGGACATCACCCACACCTGCTGGGACAGCAGAATGGCCTCCGAGATGTCGTGCGTGACGAACATGATGGTCTGATGCGTGCGGGCCCAGATCTGGCGGACCTCGGCACCGAGGAACAAGCGCGTCTGCTGGTCAAGTGCTGCGAACGGCTCGTCCATCAGCACCACCTCGGGCTGGACCGCGAGCGTGCGCGCCAATGCCACTCGCTGGCGCATGCCACCGGAAAGTTGTGAGGGATAGGACTTCTCGAACCCCCGCAGACCGACCAGCTCGATCGCCTCCTGAGCCCGTCGGCGTCTGGCCGCCTTCTCGGTCCCGATCATCTCCATCGCGAACGCCACGTTCTCCTCGACGGTGCGCCAGGGCAACGTTGAGTCCTCCTGGAACACCACGCCGATCTTGGGGTCCGGCCCGCTCACCGGTCGCCCCGCCACACTCACCGTTCCACTGGTGGCCTTCTGCAATCCGGAGATCACGGCGAGCAGAGTCGATTTGCCACAGCCGCTGGGGCCGACGATCGACACGAAGCTGGTGGGCGGAATGTGCTGATCGATCTGCTTGACCGCCGTCACCTGCCCGGCTGCCGTGTCGAACACGACCGACACGTTCTCGATTTGAATTCCCTGATTGCTCACGAATTTCGCTCTCTTTCAAGGCTGTCGGACATCAACGGTTCGGTTCACGCGGTCGCTGCGGGCTCAGAACGTGGACTGGGCGTCGTCGGGCAGGTACTGCTGATCCAATGTCTCCGCCCAGTTGACGGGTTCGGAGATCTGCCCGGCCTCCACCATCAGGTCCGACAGGTTCTTCAGGCCCTCGGTGTCCACCTTGAGCGAGTAGCCTTTGGCGAGGTCGGGATTGTCACGGAAGGCTGCCTTCATCACTTCTGGACCGACACCGACCAGCGGCGCCAGTTCGGTCGCGGCTTCATCCGGGCTTTCCACCACCCACTGGTTCAGCCGGTCGGCGACCTTGAAGAACTTGCGCAAGTTTTCCGGGTTGGCTTCGGCGTATGCGGTGTTGACTGCCACCAGATCGGCGGGCAGGTCACCCAGCAACTCCCGGGAATTCACCAGCACCTCGGCATTGTCGGTGGCCTGCTTGTCGGCGATGAAGGGCTGCATGGCCCAGCCTGCGGTGATCTGGTCGGCCTTCGCCGCCGTCCAGTTGTCGCCCATCGGGCCGACTGCCTGTGCCTGCACTCCGGGGAGTTCACGTTGCAGGCCCTTGACGATCAGTTCCGTCGAAGATCCGGCGGAACTGAAACCCAGGGTCGCGCCCTCCAGGCTTCGTCCGGGCGGGCTGATCCAGGAGAAGTCGTTGACCTGGAACCACGGCGCGATCACCTTGAGATTGGAATTGGGCTGCTGGGCAGCGAGCAGGACCGAGCTGTTGCCCGCGATGGCGACGTCGGCGTCGCCACTGGTGACGACTCGCAGCGTGTTACCACCGCCGCCGCCCGAGAACAGGTCGACGGCCAGGCCCTCTTCCTCGAACCACTTCTTGTTGATGCCGGCCTGCAGGATGGCCATGAACGGCAGGCTGTCGACGCCGGTGGCCGAGATGCTCAGCGTGTTGCTGCCGGATCCACTCTGGGGCGCCGCCCCCTCGTCGGCGCACGCACCGGTGGCCAATACGGCGAAGACTGTGAGTGACGCAGTCACGCACTTGGTCAGACGCAACATCAAAGCACCTCCATCTGGTAACTGCATATTGGATCCAACTATAAAAGGGGGTGTGAGGTGCGTCAACCGATCGCGTTAACTTGACGTAAATAACACCTCACCGAGCGCCTCTCGACAGTCGCGCCAGCTCGAGGCCGACCGCGATGCCCGCCATGGCGGCGGCCGCGGTGAACGACGACAAGGACGGTCGTCGCAGATCGGCCGCGGGCACCGCGGCGGTCGCCACTTCAGCAACGGGCGGAGCGTGAAGTACCCCGTCGGCCGGTGTCAGCACGCGCTTCAGTGCCGGTGGCGCCCCGGCGACCCTGCTGCCCGGAGCCGGGAAGCCGGCGGCAGCCGTAGCGGGCGCACCTCGGCGGTCCGTCATTGCCCGAGGCCGCCCACGATATCGGCGAAGGTGCGGATGGTTGCTTCCTTGCTCTGCCCGGGACGCACGAAAGGAACGATCGACACTTGGTTGACACCCACGGATTCGATCTCCTTGAGCCGTTGCGCACACTCATCGGGGGTCCCCGCCAGGGCGAACAGATCGACCAGTTCGTCGGGGACGAGGTCGGCGTGCGCGGCTTCGGTGTTCATGTGCTCGTAGTAGTTGTAGCTGTCCCGGATGCGGTCGATCGCTTTCTCCAGCGCCGGGTCCACCTTGGCCGGTAACGGACGGATGGCGACACGGGATACATGAGCGCGCACCAGATCGCGGGCCTCGGTGCGGTCTTCGGCGATCGCTGTGGGTGTCCACAACACGATGTGCAGGTCGTCGAGTGTGCGGCCGCTCTCCTTGGCGCCGGCCTCGATGGTCTGCAGCGCCGCTTCGATGAAATGCGGTGCCGTTCCCACCAGCACGATGACGCCATCGGCGATACGGCCGGACATCTGCAGGATCTTCGGTGCCGACRCCGCGATGTAGATCGGGATGTTCATCGGTTCGGTCACGTAGTTGAGGTGAAAATCGGCGCCACTGCTCGACTCTGCCACCGATTCCCCACGGAACAAGGCACGCAGGTCGGTGATCGACTGTTCGAGCTCGGCAAGCTTCTGCGGGCGAAGGCCCATGGTCCGAAGCGAAGAGTCTCCGGTGCCGATGCCCAGCGCCACTCGACCGTTGGTGAACTCCGCCAAGGTCGCCCAGGTCGACGCCAGCACGGACGGGTGCCGCGTCACGGCATTGGTCACCCCGGTGCCGAAGACGATCTTCTCGGTACCGACGGCCGCTGCGCCCATCACGGTCGAGGACTCCCGCCAGATGTTCTGCGAGTCGCCGAACCACACATTGTCATAGCCCAGCGATTCGCAGAGTTTGACGTAGTCGCACATCGGACCGACCGGCTCGGTGGGAAAAAGTCCAACACCCTTGCTCAACATGCGTAACTCCCTTTACGGTGCGTCTTGGATAGAATATCCAATAGTAAAGCGGACCTCACCGGGTTCTTCAACAGCGCAGTCACACAGGGAGCACCGCGATGCAGCTGGTCAACGAGTTCGTCGTCGATGCACCGATCGATATCGCGTGGGCCGTACTCACCGACATTCCGCAGGTGGCGGCGTGCATTCCGGGCGCCGAACTGGAGAGCAGCGAGGGTGATGAGCACCGGGCCAACGTCACAGTGAAGGTCGGACCCGTCGGCCTCACGCTGGGCGGGACAGCACGGATCGTGAACCGCGACGACCGAACGCATCGGATGGTGGTCCGGGGAACCGCCCGCGACGGCAAGGGCAATGGCTCGGCCGAGGCCACGGTCACCATGGTTGCCCACGAGCGTGGCGGCAGTTCGGCGGTCACCGTCACCACCGATCTGGAGCTCAGTGGGCGGATCGCGCAGTTCGGCAGCGGGGTGATCGCTCAGGTCAGCAACCGAATCCTCAAGCAGTTCGCCAATCGCCTCAACGACGCCATCGCCGGCCCCGACGACCCGCACCGCTCTGCCGCCGACAGCTCGCCGCACCGTCGGGCTCCGAGCTACTCCCCCAACGCCGACGAACGCCTGGTGCTCGCTGTCACGGCGCTCGCCGGTGTGGCGCTGGGTCTCGCTCTCGGACGAACCCTGGGCCAGCCGCGGTAACCGCTTACTGGGCGGCCGTGTCCTCCAGGTCCTCGGCGAGCGCCTTGGTCAGGTTGTCGATCGCGTGCGAACGATGCTCGTAATTCAGGGCGATCACCCTCTCCACGTCGCGGTCGGCAATCGCGTCCGTCAGCAGGATGTGCTCGGTATTGACCTTCGGCAGATTCATCAGATGCGCGTACAGCGGCCGGTACGCATCAGCCGTGTTGTACAGCTGGGTCACAATTCGTTTCGTGCGGGCCAGCCGGCTCTTCTCGAAGGTCAGGAAGTGAAACTGCCGGTTCGCGAGGCCGACTGCGACGAGGTCGCCGCTGGCAACACCTTCGTCCATCTCCGCCATCCGTAGCCGCATCTGATCGACGATCTCGTCGGTGACATGGGGCATTGCATCGCGGATCAGCATCTCTTCCAGCGTGGCACGCAGCTGGAAAATCTCCCGGAGCTCTTCGAGACCCAGTTCGGTGACTCGATAGCCGCTGTGCGGCACGTAGGTGACGTACTCCTCGGCCTCCAGCGTCTTCAACGCCTCCCGGATGGGAATTCGCGACACCCCGTACATTTCCACGAGGCTTTCCTGCACGATCCAGCTGCCCGGCGGGAATCGACCGCTGCTGATGTCGCGGCGAATCGCCTCGGCGACGGCCTGGTTCGCCGTCTTCGGGCGCACAAACTCCGAGCGTGCACTCGCGCTCGCGCCGGCCGCAACACGGGGGCTGCGCTTCGTTGCTCGCGGTGGCATCAGCTCTCCTTTCAAGTATTGGATACTCTATTCGAATTCGTGGTCCTGGCCGGTAACTGCGCGGTGTCATGGGGCCGTCAGGCCTTCTTTGGTCACGTTAAGGCCCATTCGCCGCTTGAGCACGATTCACTGCTTGTCGATTTCGCGCGTCCACCGAAGGTTCGATTGGGGCGTCTTCGATGCATTGGCGTTGGATATTCTATCCGATTATGCTTCAGCCGCGCTCGACGGCTTCCCTCGACGCTCCTTCGCTCACAGCGTGACCCGCGGCCCCACCCGCACCGCYGCCGGTGGGTACCGTTGACGCTATGGCTGACCTGCCCTTCGGCTTCTCCCACGGAGATGACCCGGATCCTGACAAGCGCAAGAAAGATCCCTCCGGGGATCCGTTCGGGCTGGGCGGTGAGGGTTTCGACATGTCCGATCTCGGCCAGATCTTCACCCGGCTCGGCGAGATGTTCAGCGGCACAGGCAATATGGCCGCCGGCGGCCAGCAGGCCGGACCGGTCAACTACGACCTGGCCCGCCAGCTGGCAACGAGTTCCATCGGTTTTGTGGCACCGGTACCCGAATCCACCAGCTCCGCGATCGCCGACGCGGTGCGGCTGGCCGAAACCTGGCTCGACGGCGCCACCGCGCTGCCCGCGGGCACCACTCGCACGGTGGCCTGGACGCCGACGGAGTGGCTGGACAACACCCTGGAAACCTGGAAGCGGTTGTGCGACCCGGTTGCCGAGCAGATCTCCACGGTCTGGGCCTCGGCGCTGCCCCAGGAGGCCCAGGCGATGGCCGGGCCGCTGCTGGCGATGATGTCCCAGATGGGTGGAATGGCCTTCGGCAGCCAGCTCGGCCAGGCCCTGGGCAAGCTGTCCAAGGAGGTGCTGACCTCCACCGACATCGGATTGCCGCTGGGCCCCAAGGGTGTTGCCGCCCTGATGCCCGAGGCCGTGGACGCCCTGACCGAGGGTCTTGAGCAGCCGCGCAGCGAGGTGCTGACCTTCCTGGCCGCCCGCGAGGCGGCCCACCACCGGCTGTTCAGCCATGTGCCGTGGCTGTCCAGCCAGCTGCTCAGCGCGGTAGAGGCGTTCGCCAAGGGCATGAAGATCGACATGAGCGGGATCGAGGACATGGCGCAGGGCTTCAACCCGGCGTCGCTGGCCGATCCCGCGGCCATGGAGCAGCTGCTCAGCCAGGGCATGTTCGAACCCAAGGCCACCCCGGAGCAGACCGCCGCGCTGGAGCGACTCGAGACGCTGCTGGCGCTCATCGAGGGCTGGGTGCAGACCGTCGTCATCGCCGCGCTCGGGGACCGGTTGCCGGGCACCGAGGCGCTCAGCGAGACGCTGCGCCGCCGGCGCGGCACCGGCGGGCCCGCCGAGCAGACCTTCGCGACCCTGGTCGGGCTGGAACTGCGACCCCGCAAGATGCGTGAGGCCGCCGCGCTGTGGGAGAAGCTCACCGAGGCGGTGGGCGCCGATGCCCGCGACGCGGTGTGGCAGCACCCCGACCTGCTGCCCGGTTCCGCCGATCTCGACGAGCCGGCCGCCTTCATCGACCGGGCCATCGGCGGGGACACCAGTGGCATCGATCAGCTACTCGAAGACCTGGAGCGCAACGAGCGCCCCGACGGCCCTGTGGATAACTGACGCGGCGATCGCGCCCGCCGTGACACAGTCATGGCATGCGGCGCTACGCACTCAACCCGGCGATGCCGGTCCTGCTGCGGCCCGACGGAACCGTGCAGGTCGGCTGGGACCCGCGCCGCGCCGTGCTGGTGCATCCTCCCGCCGGATCGACCGGCGCGACGCTGGCCCGGTTGCTCCGATCCATGCAGGACCCTGCCACCGCCGATGAATTGACCACGCGCGCCGAAGCTTTCGGCCTGACCCCGGTTGCCCTTCCGGACCTGTTGGACGCGCTGCTGGCGGCCGGTGTGGTGACCCGGACCCGTCCGTCGCTGCGGTCGGTGTCGGTGCGGGTACATGGCCGGGGCCCGCTGTCAGACCTGCTGTCCGGGGCGCTGAGTTGTTCGGGGACCCGGGTGACGCGCAGCAGCCGACGGCATTCGGTGGTGACCACCGACAAGACGGACCTGGTGGTGCTGGCCGACGCGCTGGTCACCGATCCGCGGGTGCTGCGCGATCTGCACACCGCCCGGGTGCCGCATCTTCCGGTTCGGGTGCGCGACGGCACCGGGCTGGTGGGACCCCTGGTGATCCCCGGTCTGACCTCCTGTCTGGCGTGCGCGGATCTGCACCGCAGCGACCGTGACGCGGCCTGGCCGGCGCTGGCCGCGCAGCTTCGCCACGCCGTCACCACCGCCGACCGAGCCACCGTGCTGGGCACCGCCGCGCTGGCGCTCACGCAGGTCGATCTGGTGCTCCGGGCGATGCGTGAGGAGCCCGACTCTCAGGACGCTTCGCCGACGCCGATCACACTGGACACCACCGTCGAATTCGACGTCGGCACCGGTTCGGTGGTGACGAGGCGCTGGTCGCGGCACCCGGCGTGCGCATGCTGACATCGCATGTTGCCAGTTCGTTGCGGCATATTCAGGCCCGTCGTGGATGATGGTTAGGTGTCCGAAATCAAACGAGGCAGCGTCGCGCGAAACGCGAAGCTCGCCAGCCTTCCCGTCGGCTTTGCCGGACGGGCCGCGCTCGGGTTCGGCAAGCGACTGGCCGGCAAATCCCGGGACGAGGTCACCGCGGAGCTGATGGACAAGGCTGCTCAGCAGCTGTTCACCGTCCTGGGGGAACTCAAGGGCGGCGCCATGAAGGTCGGCCAGGCCCTGTCGGTGATGGAAGCCGCGATCCCCGAGCAGTACGGCAAGCCCTACCGCGAGGCGCTGACCAAGCTGCAGCGCGAAGCCCCGCCACTGCCCGCGGCCAAGGTGCACCGCGTCCTCGACGGACAGCTCGGCACCAAATGGCGCGAACGTTTCCAGTCCTTCGACGACAAGCCGATCGCGTCGGCCAGCATCGGCCAGGTGCACAAAGCGGTGTGGTCCGACGGTCGCGAAGTCGCGGTCAAGATCCAGTACCCCGGTGCCGATGAGGCGCTGCGCGCCGACCTCAAGACCATCCAGCGGTTGACCAGTGTGTTCAAGCAACTCGCCCCGGGCGCCGATATCGACGGTGTCGTCGCCGAACTCATCGAGCGCACCGAGATGGAGCTGGACTACCGGCTGGAAGCCGACAACCAGCGCGCGTTCGCCAAGGCCTACGCCGACGATCCGCATTTCGTGGTGCCCGCGGTGATCGCGAGTGCCCCCAAGGTCGTCATCGCCGAATGGATCGAAGGCATCCCGATGTCGGTGATCATCCGCGAGGGCACCCCCGAGCAGCGCGATGTGATGGGCACCCGGCTGACCGAACTGACCTTCGGCGCCCCCGAGCGCCTGGAGATGATGCACGGCGACGCGCACCCCGGGAACTTCATGTTGATGCCCGACGGCCGCATGGGCGTCATCGATTTCGGTGCTGTCGCACCGCTTCCCGGTGGTTTCCCGCCCGCACTCGGCAAGTGCATCCGGTTGGCCCGGGACAAGAACTACGTCGAACTGCTACCGGCGATGGAAGCCGCCGGGTTCATCCAGAAGGGTCAGGAAGTCTCGGCCCAGGAAGTCGACGACATGCTGCGCCAGTACGTGGAACCGGTGCAGACCGAGGTCTTCCACTACACCCGGCGCTGGCTGCAGCGGATGGCGGCCGGACAGATGGACAACTCGGTGGCCCAGATCAAGATGGCGCGCCAGCTCGACCTGCCGGCGAACCTGGCCATCCCGCTGCGCGTGATCGCGTCGACCATCGCGATCTGCTGCCAGCTGGACGCCCACGTTCCGATGAAAGCCATTGCCACCGAACTGGTTCCGGGCTTCACCGACGCCGCATAGCGCGCCGACAAGCGGCCTGACGTATTTCGTCAGGCCGCTTGCGCGTCCTTACGCGGACGTCCACGGGGCCGCTTGCGCGCCACGATGGTTCCGCGTTCGATGATCTCGCCACCCCAGACTCCCCACGGCTCCTGACGTTCCAGCGCCTCGTCGAGGCACAGGCTCCGGATCGGGCAGGCCGCGCACAGCGCCTTGGCGCGCTCCAGTTCGCTGGGGCTCTCGGCGAACCACAGGTCGGGATCGGCCTCGTGGCACGGCACCGCGGGCAGTAATCGTTGCGGGCATGTCTGGACGGACATGTCTTTCCCTACTTCCTGGTCGTTTCTTCGGTGTCGGTGTACTTGTCCGGACCGGGTGACCAGGGTGTTCGGGTGTTCCGAAAACAATGGCCACGGATCCGGTTGCGCGGGTCCGTGGCCTTTTCGGCGGTGCTGGGGGCTACCTAGGTGGTGCCCCACTTCACGGACTCGGCGGTCGTTTCGGCGGTGCGGCGCTTGTGCTGCGGCGCGGCGGCAGCGGGCGCCCAACCAGCTCGATGCGCGGCGGGAATGCCGACGACGGCGCGGGCGGACAGCGGCATGCCACTGACGTTTACGCCTTGCTGCATTGTGAAAATCGTCATGATGCCGAATCCCTCCTCTCGCCAGACAAAGATGTAGTCCCACACGGAACTTGTGATCTTGAGGCTAGAGCCTATCAGTGCAAACGCACAAGCGAATTTCTGACCAGCGGGTTTGGCGGAATATGTGTGAAACTTGGCCGACGTTGCGACTCCGCCTCAGGACCGGGCTTTCACCAGCGCCAGCACATCGGGGCCGTACTGCTCCAGCTTGCGGGCACCGATACCGGGAATCGCGACGAGGGCGGCGGCATCGGCGGGCAGCGTCTCGGCGATGGCGATCAGCGTGTTGTCGGTGAACACCACGAACGCCGGCACCTTCATCTCCTGGGAGACGCGCAGCCGCCAATCCTTGAGTTCGGCCAGCAGTTCGACGTCGATGTCGGACGGGCAGCTCTCGCAGCGGCGCAGCATGATCGCCGTCGGGCTGTTCAGCGGGCCATTGCAGACCCGGCAGCGCGGGGTGGCACCCTTGGCGCGCTTCGGGCGGGCCGGGGCGGCGTCGGCCGGGGACTGTGGGGCCACCCCGTTGAGGAACCGCGAGGGACGACGGCCCTGCCGCCCGCCGGGGGTACGGGCCAGCGCCCAGCTGAGCGCCAGATGCACCCGCGCCCGGGTGACACCCACGTAGAGCAGCCGGCGTTCCTCCTCGACGGCCTCGCTGTCGGGGCCATGGGACAGCGCATGCGAGATCGGCAGGGTGCCGTCGGCCAGCCCGACCAGGAACACCGCATCCCATTCCAGGCCCTTGGCGGCGTGCAGCGAGGCCAGCGTGACGCCCTGCACCACCGGCGGGTGCCTGGAGTCGGCCCGTTGGCGCAGTTCGGCGAGCAGCGTCGGCAGGTCCAGCGAAGGGCGTTGCGCCACTTCGTTGTCCACCAGTTCGGCGAGCGCGGCGAGCGCTTCCCAGCGCTCCCGCGCCTGGGTGCCTGCGGGTGGCTCGGCCGTCAGGCCCAGCGGTTCCAGCAGCGACCGGACCAGGCCGGGCAGATCGTCGCCGTACTCGCTGTTGACGTTGCGCTGCAACGCGAGCAGCGCCTGGCGGATCTCCTGCCTGCTGAAGAACCCCTCACCACCGCGCACCTGGAAGGCGATGCCGGCCTCGGTGAGCGCCTCCTCATATACCTCGGACTGGGCGTTGATCCGGTACAGCACCGCGATTTCGGCTGCGGGAGTGCCGGATTCGATGAGCTTCTTGACCTTATTCGCGACGCCGGTGGCCTCGGCCACCTCGTCGGGATGCTCGGCGAAAGACGGCTTGGGACCCGGGTCACGCTGACCGATCAGGTGCAGCTTGCTGCCGGCCATCCGGCCGCGCGCCGCCGCGATGACGCGGTTGGCCAGCGACACCACCTCGGGGGTGGACCGGTAGTCGCGCTCCAGCCGTACCACGGTGGCCTCGGGGAAGCGCCGGGAGAAGTCCAGCAGGAACTTCGGGGTGGCGCCGGTGAACGAGTAGATGGTCTGGTTGGCGTCCCCGACCACCGTCAGGTCGTCGCGCTCGCCGACCCACGCGTTGAGCACACGCTGCTGCAGTGGCGTGACGTCCTGGTACTCGTCGACGACGAAGCACCGGTAGCGGTCCCGGAATTCCTGGGCGACCGCCGCGTCGTTCTCGATCGCGGCAGCGGTGTGCAGCAGCAGGTCGTCGAAGTCCAGCAGGGCGGTGCCGTCGCGGTGGGTCTTGAGCCGCTCGTAGTTGTTGTAGACCTTGGCGACGGTGCCCGCGTCCATCGGGACGTCACGGCGGACCTGGGCGACCGCGGCCACGTACTGCTCGGGGGTGATCAGCGAGGCCTTGGCCCATTCGATCTCGCCGGCGAGGTCACGCACGTCATCGGTGCTGGCCTTCACGGCCGCCTTGTTGGCGGCCTGCGCCACCACCGAGAACTTGCTGTCGAGCAGTTGCCAACCGGTGTCGCCGACCACCCGGGGCCAGAAGTACTGCAGCTGACGGCGGGCCGCGGCGTGGAAGGTGACGGCCTGGACCGCGGCGGTCGGCACCCCGGACTGCTCGCCGAGGGCCCGCAACCGGCTGCGCATCTCGCCGGCCGCGCGGGCGGTGAACGTCACGGCCAGGACCTGGCCGGGCGCCACATGCCCGCCCACCACCAGGTGGGCGATGCGGCGGGTGATGGTGCGGGTCTTGCCGGTGCCCGCGCCGGCCAGCACGCAGACCGGACCACGCGGCGCGAGCACGGCCTCGCGCTGTTCGTCGTCGAGGTCGCCGAGGAGACTGTCGACGGACGGCATGCCGTCCATCATGGCAGGGGGCTCCGACATCAGCAGCGCCCGTGCCGCCACCTAGGCTGGCAGGGAAATACGCACCGACGTCGATAGGTTGTTTCCAGCATGACCAACGCTCAGCTGACCATGTACACCACGTCGTGGTGCGGCTTCTGCAATCGGCTCAAGACCGCGCTGAAGGCCGAGGGCATCGCGTGGGACGAGATCGACATCGAGGCCGATCCGTCCGCCGCCGAATTCGTCGGGTCGGTGAACAACGGCAACCATGTGGTGCCGACGGTGMAGTTCGCGGACGGGTCCACCCTGACCAACCCGAACATCAAGCAGGTCAAGGCCAAGCTGAGCTGACGCGGCAGATCTGTCGGTGCATCGAACTAGTGTTCGATGCATGACTCAGAGCCTTCCGGGTATCGACACCCTCCGCACCGAACGCTCAGCGCTCGTCGCCGAAGCCGAAGCACTGCTGGCGAGGTCACGTTCACGGCCGGCGATGGAACACGCCATCGCGCTCTACGGTCGAGCCGAACACCTGGCCCGCGAGGAACAGCTTCGGCTGCTGGCAACCCTGAAATCGAAGACCACGCCGGGCGCTCTCGGTGCACGGTCCTGGGTGGATTTCGTGTCGACCCAGCTGAAAGTCACCCACGACGACGCCCGCCTCGTGTTGCGGGACATCGACGCGCTGGGGCCATAGCGATCAGTCCAGGGCCGCCCAGGATTCGATGATCTCGCGGGCGATCGAGATGGATCCGGGGAGCAGTAGCCGCGACGTCGATTCGCTACTCCAGTCCCCGTCTGCGAGCGCGTCGCGAACCTCGGCGCGGGTGAACCACTGCGCCTCGGCGATCTCGCCGTCGTTGAACGCGAACGGCTGCTCGGGATCGCCGAGTGCGTGGAAACCCACCATCAGCGAACGCGGGAACGGCCAGGGCTGGCTGCCCAGGTACTGCACCTCGGTGACGTCGAGGCCGACCTCTTCGGAGATCTCGCGGACCACGCAGGCCTCGAAGGACTCCCCCGCCTCCACGAACCCGGCCAGGATCGAGAACAGCCGCTCCGGCCAGACGGCCTGGCGGGCCAGCACCGCCCGGTCGTGGCCGTCGTGCACCAGGCAGATCACCGCGGGGTCGATGCGCGGGAACTCCTCGTGGCCGTTGTCGGGATTCAGCCGCGACCAGCCGGCCTTGATGGACTTGGTCGGTGACCCGTCGACCGGGCTGTACCGGGCGTTGTCATGCCAGTTCAGCAGGGCGGTCGCGGTGGACACCAACTGCGCGCTGGCATCGTCGAAGATTGCACCGGCACGGCGCAGGTCGAGCACCTCGGATTCCACGGTCGGATCCTCGGGCGCCTCCAGCGCGCCGCGGATCGCCCAGACGTGGCGGCCGTCCTCGAGGCGGCCCAGGAAGACCGCCTGCTCTGGCGGGGCGTCGCCGAGGCCGGTGGCCTTGCCGAGCACCACGCTGCCACCGGCGATCAGCACCTGGTTTCGCCGGTCCACCCGCAGCACCAGAGCGTCGGGCCAGCCGGCGATGGCGGCGTCGATATCGGTGCGCAGGGTGTCGGCGCGGTCGGCCCCGACCCGGGACAACAGAGGGATGTTGCGGAGCGTGAAACTCACGGAGCGTTACCGGTCTTCCTTGGAGCGGATGTAGAGCAGCCGATCGGTCAGCTCCAGCGCATCTACCCGTTCGTCGTCCACCCGAAGCAGCTCGCCCTCGCGGACGACGCCGAGCACGATGTCGGTGAGATGGCGCGGTGAGCCGCCGACCTCCTTGGGCTCGACCGGCCGTTCTCCGATGGCGAATCCGGCGTCCGGGGTCAGCAGGTCTTCCATCATCTCGACGACGCTCGGGGTCTGGGTGGCGATGCCCAGCAGCCGCCCCGCGGTCTCGGAGGTGACGACGGTGGTGTTCGCGCCGGACTGCTTGAGCAGATGCTGGTTCTCGGCCTCGCGCACGGCGGCGATGATGTTGGCCCGCGGGTTGAGTTCCCGGGCGGTCAGGGTGACCAGGACGGCGGTGTCATCGCTGTTGCAGGCGACGATGATCGACTTGGCGTGCTGAGCCGAGGCCAGCCGCAGGATCTCCGAGTCGGTGGCGCTGCCGCGCACGGTGACCAGACCGGCGTTCTTGGCGCGCTCGAGTGCAGCCGGGTTGTTCTCGACGATGACGATGTCGGCGGGCAGGACATCGTCACCGATCATCGCCGCCACCGCGGTGCGGCCCTTGGTTCCGTAGCCGACGACGACGGTGTGGTTACGCACGCTTTTCCTCCATCGCTGGATCTTCAACGCCTGACGCGACTGGGTCGTCAGGGTCTCGACCGTGGTTCCGATCAGCACGATCAGGAATGCCACCCGCAGCGGCGTGATGACCAGAACGTTGACCAGTCGGGCCGAGGCCGTCACCGGGGTGATGTCGCCGTAGCCAGTGGTCGAGAGCGACACCGTGGCGTAGTACAGGCAGTCCAGGAACGACAGCGGGTCGTCCGGATTGGGGCTGTCACCGATGTCGCGGTAGCCGTGCCGGTCGATGTAGACGATGAGCACCGCGGCGAACAACGCACCCAGCGCCAACAGCACCCGGGTGAAGATCCGCCGCCACGGGCTGACGAACTTCTCCGGGATGTTGAGTACGTCAACGAGGTCGGCGTCATGACGCGACGTCAGGTTCTCGTTCACGGCCGCCAAACGCCGGCGCAATCTACCTTTGGCCACGTATCACCGATCGGGACGGGGTGGGCACGTCACAATGTAACCATGACAAGCCCCGCATCCGGAGATCAGAAGCAAGCAGCTGCCAGCCGTGCCGTGAAGATGGGTGGATGGCTCGTCGGCATGGGCGTCCTGCATTTCGTGGCGCCCAAGCCGTTCGACACCATCGTGCCCACCGAGCTGCCCGGCAGTGCCCGCTTCTACACGCACGCCTCCGGTGTCGCCGAGGTCGCCGCGGGTGCGCTGCTGATCGCGCCGAAAACCCGCAAGTTCGGTGCGCTGGCCTCGATCGCGCTGTTTCTCGGGGTGTTTCCCGCCAACGTCAACATGGTGCGCCTGTGGTCCCAGGAGCCGGCCAAGCCCGTCTGGATGCGCATCGGCGCGGTCGCCCGGCTGCCGCTGCAGGTCCCGATGATCACCCAGGCCTACAAGATCTATCGCAGCGCCTGAGCGTCCTTCAACAACCCGGCGAGTTCCTGCTCGTCGGGCAGCGTGTCCGGCATGACGGTCACCCCGCTGCGCACGTAGTGGAACGCGGCCCGCACCGACTCCACCGGGCACCCCTGCAGGCCCGCCCACGCCAGCCGGTACACGGCGAGCTGTATCGCGGCGTGGCGCTGGGTCTCCGGAGTGCTCGGTGGCTCACCGGTCTTCCAGTCGACGACCACCGCGCCGCCGTCGGGTTCGGCGAAGACGGCGTCGATGCGGCCGCGCACCACGGTGGCGCGCGGCCCGTCGAGGATCATGTCGAAGGGCACCTCGACGTCGATCGGGGTGCGCGACGCCCAGGGCGAGGACGCGAACGCGGCCTGCAGATCGGCCAGCTCTTCGGCATGTAGCCGTCCGGTGTCACCGTCCACCGCACCGGGCAGATCGTCCAGATCGAACAGCCGTTCCGCGTGGAAGTAGCGCTGCACCCACTCGTGGAATGCGGTGCCCAACAGGGCATGTGGATCTGGCCGCGCCGGCAGCCTGCGGCGTAGCCGCTGCCGGGCGGCCGCGGGATCCTTGCCCAGATCGACCAGGGTGCTGACCGACAGTTGCCCGGGCAACTCGACCGGGGCCTGCTCGGCGGCGCGCTCGCGCTCGGCGAGCAACGCGTCGACGTCGGCCGCCCAGTCCTCGGGATCGAACGCCGACCCGACGGTTCCTTCGGCGGCTTGGGCGACCAGGGCGGCGCCCCGCTCGACATCGGCGTGGCGACCACCGGCCGCCGGAACCGGCCATGTCGCTTCGACGATGCTGCCGCGCAACGGGTTCGGCTCCCCGTCGGGCGGGTCGGGCACCCATTCGTCGATGACGCCGCAGGGCTGCCCGGCATCCACCGAGGCGTCGATGATGGCCTTGAGTTCCAGCAGGAACTCCGAGGGCCCGCGGGGTTTGGCCTCGGTGGGGCCCCAGTGGTGCCCGGAGAGCAGCAAGGTGTCCTCCGAGCGGGTCAGCGCCACGTACAGCAGCCGCCGTTCTTCGTCCCCGCGGCGCTGCGCCAGCATGTCCTTGTGATCGGCGATCTTGTCGGACAACGTCTTCCGGTCGTTGACATCGGAGGTGTCCAGCACCGGTACCCCATGCTCGGAAACGGTGGCTCTGTCCCCGCGCAGCAGCGGCGGCAGGTCCCCCGCGTCGCTGAGCCAGGTGCGGGCCATCGCGGTGGACGGGAACACCCGACCACTCAGATGCGGGACGGCCACCACTTCCCATTCCAGGCCCTTGGCGGCGTGCACGGTGAGGATCTGCACCCGGTCGGTCGAGACCGTCACCTCCGCCGGCGCCAGCCCGTTCTCCACGTCCGCGGCGACATCCAGGTAGGCCAGCAACCCGGCAGGTGCACCATCGGAGCGGGCGGCGAAGTCGGCCACCACGTCGGCGAAGGCATCGAGGTGCTCGGTGCCGCCCCAGCCCGCGGGCACCGGGCGGGCCGCTCGGACTTCCACGTCGACGCCGAGCACCCGCCGTATCTCGGCGATCAGCTCGGGCAGCGGATACGTCAGATGGGCACGCAGACCGGTGAGTTCGCGACCGAGTGCGACGATGCGCGCGTACCCGGGGGCCGAGTACAGCTCGGTCGGGCCGGGATCGCAGATGGCGTCGGCCAGGCAGGCGGTGTCCGCGTCGGGCGCCGCCTGGGCCACGATGCGTTCCATGGTGCCCAGCTGCCCGGGCGCGGGCACGTCGAGGTCGACGGCGCGCTGCCACAGGGCCGCGATGTCGCGGGCGCCCAACCGCCAGCGCGGCCCGGTCAGCACCCGGATGGCGGCCGCGCCGCCGGTCGGGTCGACCACCAGGCGCAGCATGGCGACCACGTCGGCGACCTCGGGGATCGCCAGCAGCCCGGCCAGCCCGACCACTTCGACGGGGATGCCACGCGCGGTCAGCGCCTCGGCCATCGGCGCCGCGTCGGCGTTGCGCCGGACCAGGACCGCGGCGGTCGGCGGCGTCGGGGTGGCCCGGTAGCGGGTGGCCACCTGATCGGCCACCCAGTTGCGTTCGGCGACAACGTCGGACAAAAGGGCGACGCGGATGGTGCCCGGTTCGGCGTCCGGTCGGGGCAGCAGTTCCCGCACGCTCACCGACCGCGTGCGGGCCTGCTCGGACACCGCGTTCGCCAGGTGCAGCGCCTCGGGCGGGTTGCGCCAGCTGGTGCGCAGTTCCAGGGTGGGCGCCGGGCTGCCGTCGGCGTGCGGGAAGTCGGTGGCGAACCGCGGCAGGTTGGTCGCCGACGCCCCGCGCCAGCCGTAGATGGACTGGATGGGGTCGCCGACCGCGGTCAGCGCCAGCCCGTCGTCGACGCCGCCACCGAACAGCGATGACAGCGCGATGCGCTGGGCGTGCCCGGTGTCCTGGTATTCGTCGAGTAACACCACCCGGTAGCGCTGCCGGAGCTGGGCACCGACCTGTGGTGCGGCCACCGCCAACCGGGCCGCCGCCGACATCTGGGCGCCGAAGTCCATCACCTTCTCTGCCCGCATGCGGCGGTGCAGTTCGTCGATGAGCGGCACCAGTTCGGTGCGTTCGTTCTGGGTGGCAAGCAACTTGAGCAGCCATTGCGCCGGCCCGCGATCGGCGCGGCTGCCACCGGCGGGCAGGTGGTGGATGAGGCGTTCCAGCTCGGTGTGGGTGTCCAGCAGTGCGGCGGTGTCGACCAGATGCTCGGACAGCGCACCGGCCAGTCGCAGCACCATGGCGGTGACCGCGGCCGGCGATTTCTCGGTGTCCAGGACCCGCGGGTGATCGCAGACCACCCGGAAGGCCAACTGCCACAACTCGGTTGCGCCGATCAGTCGGGTATCGGGCTCGACCGGGAGCAGCAGCCCGTGATCGCGCAGCAGCGCCCCGGCGAAGGCGTGGTAGGTGCTGATGGTGGGCGGGTCCTCGGCCCGGATGTCGCGGCCGATGCCGGTGCCGGCCAGTCGCGCCAGCCGGGTGCGGACCCGGCGCAGCAGCTGACCGGCGGCCTTGCGGGTGAAGGTGAGGCCGAGAACCTCACTGGGCCGGGCATATCCGTTGGCCACCAGCCAGACCACCCGGGCGGCCATTGTCTCGGTCTTGCCGGCGCCGGCGCCGGCGATGACGACCAGTGAGCCCGGCGCCGCGGCGATCACCGCGGCCTGTTCGGTGGTTGGTGCGAACAGCCCCAGCGCCTCGGACAGCTCGGCCGGGCTGTACTGCTGCTGGGCGATCACGACCGGCCTTCCGGGTTCTGGGCGGGGCAGATGGCACGCACCGGGCAGTGTCCGCACCCGTCGTTGGCGCGCGCGACGAACTGCGGGCCCTGCGTCGCTGCGGCCGCCGCGGTAACGGTATCGCGCCACTGCTGGGCCGTGTCGGCGGTCAGCGCATCCTGGGCGCGTTCGGTGACTCCACTGGCGGTCGTCTTGGCCGGGTAGACCAGCAGCCCGCCGCCGGGCTCGTCGCCGTCGGGCAGCACACCCTCGGCGACGGCGAGCTGATACATCGCCAACTGGGCGTGGCGCTGGGCGTCGTCCTTGGTCGCCGGGCTCTTGCCGGTCTTGACGTCGACGATCACCAGCCGGTCGGCGTTGTCCCGCTCCAGGCGGTCGATGCGTCCGCGCACCCGCACGCCGGGGGCCACCATGCCGTCGACGGCGACCTCGGTGCCGACCTCGCTGAACTGGTCGCGGGTGGATTGGCGCCACTGCGCGAACGCCGAGAGCATGGCACCGTGGCGGGCCAGTTCGTTGTCGGCGTACCACTGTGATTCGTAGGGCATCCCGGCCCAGACGCTCTCCAGCTCGGCAAGCATCTGGCTCTCGGTCCTGGTCGAGTCCGACACCAGCGCGTGCACCAATGTGCCGACCGCGGAGCGCACATCGCGGCTGTCGGACCCGCCGTGGCGTTCCAGCAGCCAGCGCAGCGGACAGTCCGTCAGGGTCTGCAACGTGGACGGCGACAGCGTGCTCACGTGGTCATCCCCCGACCACAGCGGCTCGGACGTCGAGGGTTCGGTACGGTCCTGCCACAACGACGGGTCCGCGCCGGGCACACCCGCCTCGGCGAGCCTGGCCAACTGCGTTGCCGCACACGCCCTGGCGTCGGCCTCGACGTCGCCCTCGGGGGCGCACACCACGGCCCGTAGCCGGCCCACCAGCGCGGCCGGCGTCAACACCCGCGGCGCCGGCACGATCTCTCGCTCGTCGCCGGTGTCCGGGTCCTCGGTGGCCAGGGCGGCGAGCTCGGCGCAGAACGGTGATGGCAGCATCGCGGCATCGCCGGTGTCACTGTCGACGGCGGTCACCAGCAGGCGGTCACGGGCGCGGCCCATCGCGGCGATCAGCAGCCTGCGCTCCTCGGCCAGCAACGGCGCCCGGGTCGACACCCGGGCCGTCGGGCCGTCGTCGGATCCGGTCACGCCGTCGAGCACGTCGACCAGGTGCTGGGTGCCGAGCACCCCGCCGCGGGGAACGGTGTTGGGCCACAACCCTTCCTGAAGTCCGGCCAGCACCACGAAGTCCCATTCCCGTTCCAGTGCGGCGTGCGGGCTGCAGATCGCCACCGCGTCGGCCCGGTCCGGGCGGGTGCCGGTGATCGGCAGTTCCAGCGCGTGGACGTGGTCGACCAGGCCGCTCAGCGTCGCGCCGGTGGTATTGGTGACGTACTGGTCGGCGATGTCGAACAGCGCCGTGACCGCCGCCAGATCGCGTTCGGCGGCCGCACTCCCGGCACCGCCGCGGTCGGCCTGGGTGACCCAACGCTTCTGCAGACCGCTGCGATTCCAGGCCTGCCACAACGTGTTCCGGGGGTCTTCACCGCCGCGGTGGCTGTGCTTGGCCGCGCGCAGCACCGTCTGCACACGTTGCAGGCAGCGCGCCAGATCGGCGGGCAGGCCGTCGGGGACGCGCTGCACCGATTTCACCAGGAGCTCGGAGAACTCCTGGTGATGGCCGAAGGTGCGGCGCAGAGCCCGACGCAACTGCCGCAGGGACACCGGGTCGACCCGTCCGATGGGTCCGGTCACCAGGTCCATCGCGGCTGCACCGGTGAGCCCGTTCGCGGTCGCGTCGGCCACGATGAGCAGCGCGCGGACCGCGGGCTGCTGCGCCAGGCCGGCTTCGGTGGCGGGCAGATCGACCGGAACCCCGGAGGCGGTCAGGGTGCGGCCCAGCGCGGCGCCCACCCGCGACACCGAGCGGACGATGACGGCCATCTGCGACCACGGCACACCGTCGATCAGATGGGCGCGGCGCAGTGCGTCGGCGATGAGCGTGGACTCGGCGTGTGTGGACGCCGCGATGCGGACCACCACCGAACCCGGCCGCCCGGGCGCCCCGGTGAACTCGCGCAGCCCGTCGGCTCCGGGTAGGCGACGCGCGATCGCAGTGACCGCGGCGGCCACTGCCGTCGAGCACCGATGCGATTCGGTGAGCACCACGGCCGGGGTGTCGGTGCGCAGCAGCGCCGGATCGCCGCCGCGGTAACCGAACACGGCCTGATCCGGGTCACCGGCGAGCACCGCGAGATCGGACCCGGCGGCCAGCACCCGCACCAGCAGCGCGGCCTGTGGGTCGAGTTGCTGCGCATCGTCGACCAGCAGAACGCGGACCCGGGCGCGTTCGGCGGCCAGCAGGGCGGGATCCAGGGCCAGCGCATCCAGGGCGGCGCCGACCAGTTCGGCCGCGCCCAGCGCAGGCACGGTGGCCTGCGGTGCGGCCATGCCGACCGATGAACGCAGCAACATCACCTGCTCGTAGGTGGCCGCGAACCGTCCCGCCGCCACCCATTCCGGGCGCGCCGACAGCCTGCCGAGGCGCTGCAGGGCGACCGGGTCCACACCGCGTTCGGCGCACCGCGCCAACAGATCACGCAGTTCGGTGGCGAAGCCGGCGGTGCCCAGCGCCGGATGCAGCGATACCGGCCAGCCATCGGCGCCGTCCTCGATATCGCCGGCGAGCAGTTCTCGGATGATGCCGTGCTGCTCAGCACTGGTGATCAGCCGCGGCGGCGGATCACCGTTGCGCTGCGCGGCCAGGCGCAGCACCGCGAAGGCGTAGGAGTGCACGGTGCGGACCAGCGGCTCGCGCACCACACCGCGCGCACCGGCGGTGAGCAGTGCTGCGGTGATCGCGGCGCGGGCCTGCGCACCGAGCTTGGCCGAACCGGTCAGCAGCAGAACGCTTTCCGGGTCCGCGCCGGCGGCGATGTGGGCCACCGCGGTGTCCACGAGCAGCGTGCTCTTGCCGGTGCCGGCGCCGCCGAGCACCCGCACGGTGCCGCGGACACCCGGTGTGGTGAGCGCGTCGGGGGTGAGATCGGTGTGCGGCGCGGACATGTCAGCATTTGATCAGGGAGGTCCGACAAGTCGCACTGACCAGCGCGGACGGCCCGGCAGGCACCCACTGTGCGGTGGCACCTACGATCGAGGCGTGACCGATCGCCTGCACACCTACCGCTACGGCCCGTCCCGGCCGGCCCAGATCCTGGGCGTGCACGGGCTCACCGGGCACGGCCGGCGCTGGGAAACGCTGTCCAATGAGTATCTGCCCGAGTTCTCGGTGCTGGCACCGGATCTGATCGGGCACGGCCGGTCCACCTGGGCAGCGCCGTGGACGGTCGAGGCCAACGTGGCGGCGCTGGCGGCCCTGCTGGACGCCGAGGGTGGCGGGCCGGTCCTGGTGGCCGGGCATTCGTTCGGCGGCGCGGTGGCGCTCAGCCTCGCCGCGACCCGGCCCGATCTGGTTTCCTCGCTGGTGTTGCTGGATCCGGCGGTCGCGCTGGACGGCGCCTGGATGGCCGAGATCGCCGACGCGATGCTGTCCTCCCCCGATTATCCCGACCGCGAGGAGGCCACCGCCGACAAGCTGTCCGGGTCGTGGGCCGAGGTGGCCGCCACGTTCCCCGAGGAGTTGACCCGTGAACTGGACGAGCACCTGATCGAGTTGCCCAACGGGCGCGTGGGCTGGCGGATCAGCGTCCCGGCGGCGATGTCCTACTGGAGCGAGCTGACCCGGCCGATCCCGTTGCCGCGCAGCGGAACACCGACCACGCTGATGCTGGCCACCCGCACCACTCCCCCGTATGCGACCGACACCCTGATCGGCACCCTGCGCGACGCGCTCGGTGACAGTTTCACGGTGGCCGAGGTGGACTGCGAC
Organism: Mycobacterium sp. P4_H6; assembly: GCF_056400845.1. Lineage (NCBI taxonomy): Bacteria > Bacillati > Actinomycetota > Actinomycetes > Mycobacteriales > Mycobacteriaceae > Mycobacterium > Mycobacterium sp. P4_H6. Next base: position 50,107 of record NZ_JBFUKN010000012.1, read on the forward strand.
CACATGGTGGCCCAGGCTTTGCCCGCCGAGACCGCAGCGATCATCCGCGGGCACCTGGCCTGAGCGTGGCGCCGATCACCGAGGATCAGGTCGAGGTGGTGCGGGCGCTCGTGGCCCGGATCCCGGCCGGGCGGGTGAGTACCTACGGCGATATCGCCGAGGAGGCCGGGTTGCCCAGCCCACGCATCGTGGCGTGGATCATGCGCACCGATTCCTCGGATCTGCCGTGGCACCGGGTGATTCGGGCCTCCGGATGGCCGGCGCCGCACCTGGCCACCCGGCAGCTGGAGCGGTTACGCGCCGAGGGGGTGCTGGCCGTCGACGGCCGGGTGCCGCTGCGCGAGTACCGCCACGCGTTCTAGGCGCGAGCAGACACAAATGGTGCCAAAATAGGTGCCTTTGAGGGCCATTTGCGTCTGCTCGCCGAAAGAAGGCGAGCCTAGAGCGCGAGCCGGACCAGGGCCGCGGTGCGGGCCAGACCCGGGAACGCCGACGCCGTCGACCGTGGATGCAGCGCGTGCACGGCGAGTCGGAACATCAAGGCACGCAACAGCATCTGCGACCACTCCGGCAGCGGATTCCACCGTTCGACCAGGCCGTCATCGGCCTCGCCCCAGGCGAGCGCGTCGACGACCACCACGCCGGCTGCCCAGGAGGCAGGCCGCCAGTACGGGGTGATATCGGTGATGCCCGGCGCCGCGGTGCCGGCGAAAAGCACTGTGCCGTACAGATCTCCGTGCACCAGCTGGCTCGGGCTGCGGGTCGGCTTGCGCAGCGCGGCGAGCTGGTTGATCAGCTCCACGGACTTCTGGCCGTCGGCCGAGCCGGGCGCCAGCCGCGCGCCCTGGGGTAGCCCGTGCAGGGGTCRGTCCTCCCAGGCGGCGCGGTCGGCGGCGATGAACACGTCGACATCCGACCAGGGCGCCACCGGGGGCTGGGTCAGGAAGCGCGGGCGCTCCAGTTTTGCGGTCGCCTCGTGCAACCGGACCGCGGCGGAGACCACTTCGTCGTGCCGGGGTTCGGGGGTGCCGGCCACGAAGGTGTCGGCACGCCAGCCGGCGACCACGTAGCGCCCGTCGGTGGAGCGCACCGGACGGGCGAGCCGGATACCGTCGGCGAACAGCGTCTCGCGGACCTTGGCCGACCAGGCGGCGCGCGCGTGGTCGGCGACCATCGACAGCACCACCTCGCCGCAGCGCCAGCCGCCCTCCCAGCTGGAACCCAGCGGAACCGGCGACAAGCCGGCCAGACCAAACGCCGCCATCACATGGTCGGGTGGCAGATCGTCAGACACGCACGTCAGCCTAAGCGGTGCGTCGGTCGACACGGTGTCAGTACATGACCATGTCGGGCTCGAGTTGTTTCGCCCATGCCACGATGCCGCCCTGCAGGTGCAGGGCATCGGAGAAGCCGGCCTTCTTGAGCACGGCCAGCATCTCGGCCGAGCGCACCCCGGTCTTGCAGTAGAGCACCGCGGTCTTGTCCTGCGGGACGGTCGCCAGGCCTTCGCCGGCCTCGATCACCGATTTGGGGATCAACTTGGCGCCCTCGATGTGGTTGATCTCCCACTCCACGGGTTCGCGGACGTCGATCAGCGCCACCGGCTTGCCGGAATCGAGCAGCTCACGCAGCTCCTTCGGGGTCACGGTCGCGCCCGCAGAAGCCTGCGCGGCTTCGTCGGAGACCACACCGCAGAAAGCCTCGTAGTCGATCAGTTCGGTGATCTTCGGGGTGGACGGGTCCTTGCGGATCTTGATGGTCCGGTAGGTCATGTCCAGCGCGTCGTAGACCATCAGCCGGCCCAACAGGGGGTCGCCGATGCCGGTGAGCAGCTTGATGGCCTCGGTGCCCATCACCGACGCGATCGAGGCGCACAGGATGCCGAGCACACCGCCCTCGGCGCAGGAGGGCACCATTCCCGGCGGCGGCGGCTCGGGGTAGAGGTCGCGGTAGTTCAGGCCGAGCCCGTCGGGGGYGTCCTCCCAGAACACCGACACCTGGCCCTCGAAGCGGTAGATGGAGCCCCAGACGTAGGGCTTGCCTGCGAGCACCGCGGCATCGTTGACCAGGTAGCGGGTGGCGAAGTTGTCGGTGCCGTCCAGGATCAGGTCGTACTGCTCGAAGATCTCGACGGCGTTCTCGGGCTCCAGCCGCACCTCGTGCAGCACCACGTTGACCAGCGGGTTGACCTCGAGCACGGAATCGCGGGCGCTCTGCGCCTTGGACCGGCCGATATCGGACTGGCCGTGGATGATCTGGCGCTGCAGGTTGGACTCGTCGACGACGTCGAATTCGACGATGCCGATGGTCCCGACGCCGGCGGCGGCCAGGTACAGCAGGGTCGGCGAGCCGAGCCCGCCGGCACCGATGACCAGCACCTTGGCGTTCTTCAGGCGCTTCTGACCGTCCACGCCCATGTCCGGGATGATCAGGTGCCGGCTGTAGCGGGCGACCTCTTCGCGGGTCAGTTCAGCGGCTGGCTCCACCAGCGGTGGCAACGACGTCACCGTGTGCTCCTCGAATCGACGACGATTTCCTGGGCCAATCAGACCAGGCACACGTACTCAACAGCAATTCAGGGCATTACGTTCCCAGTGTGCGCCGAGCTGAGGGTTTCAGGCGATGGGATACGGCCACGGATTGAAACGGCACGTCAGGTTGTCGGCCTTGACCGAGTCCGGGTCGAACCGGGCACCGTCGTTGTTACTCGTCGAGAACGTCTGCTGCATCATGATCGGCGCCAGCGCCCCGTTCTCCGGGCACGGCTCGTGCTGGCGGTAACCGATGGCATGGCCGACCTCGTGGTTGACCACGTACTGCCGGTAGGAGCCGATGTCACCCTGGAACGAGGTGGCGCCGCGCACCCACCTGGCCTCGTTGATGAACACCCGGGCCTGGTCCCCCAGATAGGCGGGGTTGAAGCAGGACGCTTCCAGCGGGATGTCGTAGCCGCAGCCCTCGCGGATGGTCAGCGGTGAGGTCAGCGACACCCGGAAATCCGGCGGGCCCTCGCTGTCGTTGTCCACGCGCAGGAACGCGAACTGGGCGTTGTGGGTCCAGCTCTTCGGGTTGGCCAGGGTCTCGCTGACCATCCGGGCGAATCCTTCGTCACCGCCGAAGGATGCGGTGTCCAGACCGTCCTCGACCTCGACGGTGTAGGTGAACGTCTTCTCGGTGCCCTGACCGATCTTGGGTGAGGTGCCCGGCACGATGTGCCAGGTCTTCGCGCCGGCCTGGGTGAACGGGCCGCCGCCGGGCAGGATGCCGGTCGGCAGGTTGGCGTCGAATTCGGTCAGCCCTTTCGGCGGTGCGCCGACGATCGCGGTGCTGGGGGCGTCGATGGTGGGCGGGCCCTGCACGGGCCCCTCGGCGTTGACCGGGGTGGGAGCCGTGCCGGTGCCGGTCACCGTTTGGTACAGGACGACGCAGGTGACGACGGCGAGGATGGGCAGCGCATAGGCCCGCCAGCCGTAGGTCGAGACGAAGCGGCCCAGCCAGGTCTGCTTGCGCCATTGCTGGTGCTCGTCGCGGTTGGCCCGGGGGCGACCCTGATCATCGGCCAGCGGGTCGCGCTGGGCCCGCAGCGGCTCACGCTGGTCATCGCGCCGCACGGGCACGCGGTCCGGGTCGGTGCGCTGGCTGCGCTCCTGGCCGCGGTACCGGACGCCTTGGTCGTTGTACCGGGCGCCCTGATCGTTGTACCGGTCACCGGAGTCCCCGGTGAACCGGTTTCCCGGGTCGCTTCTGCCCTGCCCTGCCCGGGCACGGTCGCCGACGCGACGCCCCGGGTCGTAGGTCACCGAACCAGGATGGCACAGCCGCGCCACCGACACGGGCACCGACACCGGGCGCTCCCCCAGCGTGCGGTAGTAATGTCGTGTCGATCGGCAGGTTCACCCGTCGATGACGCGCACACCAGCGCACGAGCGTGAGCAGCACAATTTGTGAAATTGAGGACGTAATGAGCGATCTCGCCAACGCCGCCGGAGCGCGGGGCGCCAAGGCGGGCACCGGCGGCAACCGGCGCGGCAACCGTCTGCCCCGCGACGAACGACGCGGCCAACTGCTTATTGCTGCCAGCGAGGTCTTCGTCGACCGCGGCTACCACGCCGCCGGTATGGATGAGATCGCCGACCGGGCCGGTGTCAGCAAGCCCGTGCTGTACCAACACTTTTCGTCAAAGCTGGAGTTGTACCTCGCGGTCCTGCAGCGCCATGTCGACAACCTGGTCTCCGGTGTGCGCCAGGCGCTGCGCACCACCACCGACAACCGGCAGCGACTGCGCGCGGCGGTGCAGGCGTTCTTCGAGTTCGTCGAGCACGACAGCCAGGGCTACCGGCTGATCTTCGAGAACGACTACGTCACCGAGCCACAGGTGGCCGCTCAGGTGAAGGTCGCCACCGAGTCGTGCACCGACGCGGTGTTCGACCTCATCAGCCGGGATTCCGGACTGGAAGCCCACCGCGCCCGGATGATCGCGGTGGGGCTGGTGTCCACCAGCGTCGACTGCGCGCGTTACTGGCTGGACAACGACCGGCCGATCTCCAAGGACGCGGCGGTCGAGGGCACGGTGCAGTTCGCCTGGGGCGGTCTGTCACACGTGCCGCTGACCCGGTCCTGAGGACCGGGCCAGCTGAGCACTAGCTGGTCTTGATGGCCTCTGCGCCGACCCCGAAGCCGACCTTGCGGCTGTCGGCCGCTCCGATCTCGACGTAGGCGATCCTCGCCGACGGCACCAGGTAGCGGCGCCCCTTCTCGTCGGTCAGCGCGAGCACGGCCGTCGCGTCACCCAGTGACTTGACGATCGCTTGTTCCACCTCGTCGGGTGTCTGCGCGGTGCTGATGATCAGCTCTCGCGGGCTGTCGGTGACCCCGATCTTGATGTCCACGCTGCGGGCCTTTCGGTTGGTTGGCGATGCTTCGTCAAAGGCTAGTGGACGCACTCCGGATCGCGCCGCCGTGGTCGTTGCGCCGTGAGCGAAGCACCCTGATCAGACCGAGTCCGGACCGTGACCGGACCGCGACCGCGTCAACATCATCTGTCACATCTGTCCCATTAACATCGGTGGAGTACGTGCCGAAACTATCTGGGAAATAGGTTATGAGCAGGCAATATGCGCCATATTCGAGCACTCGCGACCGCTCTTCGGGCAGCGGCTACCAGTCAGCCGCACCGACCGACCCGGAAGCCGATCAGCAGACCGAGTACCGCAGCGACCGTGAGCGCCGCCGGGCCGCCCGGCGAGGCGCCGGCTACGGACGCGTCCCGCGTGCGGCGTACGCCAACTACGACACCTACGACCCCGCTTACGACGAGGTCGCCTATGACGACGAGATCGACACCGACTACACCGAGTACGAGTTCCCGGCCGATTACCACGAGCCGCTGGACCGTCGCTGGATCTGGGTGGCCGGCGTCGCGGGCGTCATCCTGATGGTCGCGGTCATCTGCACCGGCATCATCCTCGGCGGCGGGGACAGCGGCACCGTCTCCGCGGGCGCCACCACGTCCGCGGACGCCGAACCCAGCGCGCAGCCCTCGGCGACCGTCGCCCCCAGCGCCACCGCCCCGGCACCGGCGGTCCCGGCGCTACCGCCCGAGACCGTCACCACGGTGACCCCGAGCGCCACCGCCGCTCCCGTCCCGGAGCCGATCCCGACCGCTCCGGCACCCGTCGTGGTCCCCGAGGCGCCGGTGGCCGATCCGGCGCTGGCCGCGCGCACCGTGACCTATCACGTGACCGGCAACCGGCAGCTGATCGATCTGATCACCGTCATCTACACCGACCAGCAGGGCGCGTTGCAGACCGACGTCAACGTGGCGCTGCCGTGGGTGAAGACCGTCACCCTCGATCCGGGGGTGTCGCTGACATCGGTGACGGCGACCAGCGTCGGCGGCCAACTCAACTGCTCGATCGTCGACGGCAGCGGCGCCGCCGTGGCGGTTCAGGCCAACAACACGATGATCACGACCTGCACCCGGTAGCCGGTCAGGCCAGGCCGAGTTCCTGCATGCGGCTGGTGTGGGTGCGCTGCAGCTGATCGAAGAACTCCGAGAGCTGGGCGAGCCCCTCGCTGCTGCTGATCACCAGGTCGACCAGTTCGTCGTGATCGGCGAGCACGAACTGGGCCTGGGTGATGGCCTCACCGAGCAGTCGCCGCGACCACAGCGCCAGTCGGTGACGCTGCCGGTCGCTGGCGGTGACCGCGGCCCGTACCTCGGATACCACGAACTGCGAGTGCCCGGTCTCAGCCAGCACCGAGCGCACCACGTCGGAGGCCTCGGGCGGCAGCGCGTCGGCGATCTGCAGATAGAAATCGGCTGCCAGCGCATCACCGATATAGGTCTTGACCAACGCTTCCAGCCAGGTGCTCGGGGTGGTCAAGCGGTGGTAGTTCTCCAGTGCGGGCGCGAACTTCGTCATCGCCCGCACCGTGTCGACCCCGCGGGCGGCCAACGCCTCGTGCAGCACTTCGTAGTGGCGCATCTCGGCGGCGGCCATGCTGGCCATGTTGATCCGGCCGGCCAGATTCGGCGCCATCCGGGCCTCTTCGGTCAGCCGGTAGAAGGCGGCCACCTCGCCGTACGCGAGGAGGGCGAACAGTTCGGTGACACCGGGCTGATCGACCGACACGCCCGGCGTCCGAGTCTCGCCGGCGGGGACGACAGGCTGCGTGGACGACGTCTGCGGCGTCGGTGAAATCATGGCCCAACTCTAGTCTCCGGCCCATCTGGCGCTCGGGTAGCGGGTTGACCAGCTATCATGGAAGTCAGGTAGTGGCGTTTCGAGCTCCATCTGCGACTTTTTACGACCAGCCGCTGCCTGAGAAATGTGCGTGCACGTGGTTTGGCCCGCCCTCGATTGGCAGGGCCCGACGGAGCGGTATCCCCCGTCTAGCTGGGTATACCCGCCTTTTACTCGTCATCGTCGTGCGCGCGTGGACGCGACGAGGATTGACACCGAAAGGCTGACGGCAGCGAAAGCTACGCCGACCACAAATATGACTTCACCTGACCTGACTGCACCCGAAACACCCGAACTGACCGCACCCGAGACCAAGCCGGCAATCTCGTTCGCCGAGCTGGGCGTCCGTGAGGAGATCGTCCGGGCCCTCGCCGAGACCGGCAAGGAACACGCCTTCGCCATCCAGGAGCTGACCCTGCCGCTCGCGCTGGCCGGCGATGACCTGATCGGCCAGGCCCGCACCGGTATGGGCAAGACCCTCGCCTTCGGCGTACCGCTGCTGCACCGGATCACCACCGACGGTGGCCGCCCGCTCAACGGCACCCCGCGCGCCCTCATCGTGGTGCCCACCCGCGAGCTCTGCCTGCAGGTCTACAGCGACCTGGAGCTGGCCTCCAAGTACCTGCGCGCCGACGACGTGGAAGGCCACGCGGACCGCAAGTTCGTCGTGACCTCCATCTACGGCGGGCGCCCCTACGAGCCCCAGATCGAGGCGCTGCGCAAGGGCGTCGACGTCGTCGTCGGCACCCCGGGCCGGTTGCTCGACCTGGCGCAGCAGGGACACCTGCAGCTGGGCAGCCTGTCGGTACTGGTGCTCGACGAGGCCGACGAGATGCTCGATCTGGGCTTCCTGCCCGATATCGAGCGGATCCTGCGGCTGACCCCCGACGACCGGCAGTCGATGCTGTTCTCGGCGACCATGCCGGGCCCGATCATCACGCTGGCGCGCACCTTCATGAACCAGCCCACCCATATCCGGGCCGAGGCTCCGCAGTCCTCGCAGACCCACGACACCACCGAGCAGTTCGCCTACCGCGCCCACGCGCTGGACAAGGTGGAGATGGTCGGCCGGATCCTGCAGGCCGAGGGCCGCGGCGCCACCATGATCTTCACCCGCACCAAGCGCACCGCGCAGAAGGTCGCCGACGAGCTCGCCGAGCGCGGCTTCAAGGTCGGCGCCGTGCACGGTGACCTCGGCCAGATCGCACGCGAGAAGGCGCTCAAGGCTTTCCGCACCGGTGAGGTCGACGTGCTGGTCGCCACCGACGTCGCTGCCCGCGGTATCGACATCGACGACATCACCCACGTCATCAACTACCAGATCCCCGAGGACGAGCAGGCCTACGTGCACCGCATCGGCCGGACCGGGCGTGCGGGCAAGACCGGTATCGCGGTCACCCTCGTCGACTGGGATGAGCTGCCGCGCTGGACGATGATCGACAAGGCGCTGGGCCTGAACAATCCCGATCCCGTCGAAACCTATTCCAGCTCACCGCATCTGTACACCGAGCTGAAGATCCCGGCCGACGTGACCGGTTCCCTGACAGCCGCGCCGCGCAAGTCCAAGCCCCGCACCGAAGGGGAGCGCACCGAACGCGTCGAGCGCACCGAACGCCCGGCCCGCAACCGCAACCGCACCCGGCAGCGCACCCGCGCCGGCCAGCCCGCGACCGGCCATCCGGAGGGTGAGGCTGCGCCCGCACCGCAGGACGGCACCGAAGGTCCGGCCAATGATGCGGGCTCGGAGTCCGAGGGTGCCGACGCGCCGGCCAAGCGCCGCCGCCGCCGTCGTCCGCGCAAGACCAGCACTCCTGCCGCCGGCTAAGTGGTTCAACCGGAACGCCGCACGCGCGGCGATCTGATCGCGGCCGCGGCCATCGTCCTGGTCGTCGCCGTGGCCGCGGCACTGATCTGGTGGACCAGCGATGCCCGCGCCACCATCAGCACGCCGGCCGCCGAGCCGGTGCCGACCCTCACGCCGGCGACCCAGGTGCCGACCAGTCTCAGGCAACTGTGGTCGGCGCCGAGCGCCAAGACCACGATGCCCCTGGTGGTGGCAGGTGCGCTGGTGACCGGTGACGGAGACGGCGTCATCGGCCGTGATCCGGTCTCCGGCAACGAATTGTGGCGCTATGCCCGCGATCTCGAGCTGTGCGGGGTGACCTCGGTGTACCAGTACGCCGTGGCGGTCTACCCGGATGCACGGGGCTGCGGGCAGGCAAGCACCATCGACGCCGGGACCGGCAAGCGCGGCCCGGCTCGCACCGCCTACGCCGATCGTGAGGTGCAGTTGTCCTCGGACGGCAGCACGGTGCTCTCGGCCGGCGACAGCCGCCTGGAACTGTGGCGCTCGGACATGGTCCGCATGCTCGGTTGGGGCACCCTCGACGCCCGCGTGAAACCCGATGTGCCGCAGTCACCGCTGTGCCGGCTGGTGTCGGCGGCGGCAAGTTCGGCCGCGGTGTCGGTGCTCGAGTCCTGCCCGGAACAGACCGAGATGCGCCTGACCCTGCTGCGCCCGTCCGACGAAGAAGACACCCCCGAGGTCAAATACGAGCAGCAGCCCGGTGTGTCATCCGATGCCGACGCCCGGGTGATCGCGGTCTCGGACACCACCACCGCGGTGTACCTTCCGACGCCGAAGCCGGTGGTCAACATCGTCGACGACACCGGTACGGTCACTGCCAGCACACTGCTGGACCGGGCGCCGTCGGCGGCGGCCACGATGTCGCGGGCCGGTGACCTGATCACCTGGTGGACCGGCGATTCGGTGCTGGTCTTCGAAGCGGCAGGGCTGCGCTACAAGTACACCGTCGCGCCCGCACCGGGCGGTGCGCCGACCGGGCCGGGCACCATGATGGCCGGCGAACTGCTGATCCCGGTCACCGACGGCTACGACGTGTTCAACGCCGAAACCGGCACCGGGGTAAGGCATATCGACCTGGAGCGCCCACCGGCGGATACGGCCGTCGTGCCGGCCGCGGCCGGTTCCACGCTGATCGAGCAGCGCGGAGACACCGTGGTTGCGCTGGGATGACCCTGAACTCCTAGACCTCCGGAGTGAAAGTCGCCAGCGCCTTGCCCGATTTCCAGTGCTTGAGCAGCGACTCGGCCAGTTCCCGATAGGCGACCGCGCCCTTGTTCTTGCGGCCCGCCAGCACCGACGATCCGGAGGCGCTGGCCTCGGCGAACCGCACGGTGCGCGGAATCGGCGGCGCGAGCACCGGCAGCTGATAACGATCGGCCACGTCGAACAGCACGTCGCGGCTGTGCGTGGTGCGCGCGTCGTAGAGGGTGGGCAGTGCACCGAGCATCTTGAGATCGGGGTTGGTGATCTGCTGGACGTCGTTCACGGTCCGCAGGAACTGCCCGACACCGCGATGCGCCAGCGTCTCGCACTGCAGCGGCACGATCACCTCGTCGGCGGCGGTCAGGCCATTGAGCGTCAGTACACCCAGCGACGGCGGGCAGTCGATCACCACCACGTCGAAAGCCTCGTCCGATGTCGCCGCTCCCGCGGCTCCGACGCCAAGCTTCGACAGCGCGCGCTTGAGCGCATACTCGCGCCCGGCCCGCATCAGCAGCATCGCCTCCGCGCCGGCCAGGTCGATATTGGCCGGCAACAGCGTCATGCCCTCGGGCGTCTCGACGAGCGCCGTGTCCGGTTCGACGTCGCCGAGCAGCACTTCGTGGATCGACACCGCAAGTGTGTCCGGGTCGTGGCCAAGCGAAAACGTCAGGGAACCCTGCGGATCGAGATCGACGAGCAGTACCCGCCGGCCCTTTTCCGCCATCGCCGCACCGATCGACGCCACCGTCGTCGTCTTGGCGACCCCACCCTTTTGATTGGCGACCGCTAATACTCGCGTCACAGCACCATCCAAGCACGGATGCGGCGGTTGGCTGCTCCGTGCGGCAGAATCGCACCTGTGAGCGTCCACCAGCATCGGCTGATCTTGCTGCGCCATGGCGAAACCGAGTGGTCGCGCAGTGGCAGGCACACCGGACGCACCGACATCGAACTCCTCGACATCGGCCGCGAACAGGCCAAGCTGGCCGCCGAGGTCATCGGCGACCTGCAATTGCGCAACCCGCTGGTGGTCAGCAGCCCCCGACAGCGCGCACAGGTGACCGCCGAACTCGCCGGATTGACCGTCGATGAGGTCTCACCCCTGCTGGCCGAATGGGATTACGGCGACTACGAGGGCCTGACCACCCCCGAGATCCGCGAAACGGTTCCGGGCTGGACGGTGTGGACGCACGAATCCCCCGGCGGCGAGACGGCCATCCAGGTGTCCGACCGCGCCGACGCCGCCATCGCCCTGGCCTTGGAACACATGCAGTCCCGGGACGTCGTGTTCGTCGGCCACGGCCATTTCTCCCGGTCGGTGCTGAGCCGGTGGGTCGAGCTGCCCCTCTCCGAAGGGGTGCGGTTCTCGATGGCCGCCGCCTCGATCGCGGTGTGCGGATTCGAGAAGGGCATCCGTCAGATCAGCGCGCTCGGGCTGACCGGGCACACCAACCCGTGCCTACCCCCGGCGTGACCCCAACCTTTGTCCTGTCCGGACCGTCGGGCACCCTGGTGGCCGACGGCAGCCGCGCCGGTTTCTCCGAGGTGGCCGCGGCTCAGCACGCGCTGCGCACGGGTGCCGCGCCGATCATCATGGGCGCGTTGCCTTTTGACCTCGACGGCCCCGCCGCCCTGCACGTGCCCGGCACCGTGCAGCAGACCGGCGGATTGCCGGAGTGGCCGGACACTCCCGCACCGGCGATCCACACCCGCGACACCCTGCCGCCGGGCCCCGTGCACCGGGAACGGGTGGCCGAGGCCGTGCGCCGCCTGCGCGCGCCGGACTCGCCGCTGCAGAAGGTGGTACTGGCGCGCGCGTTGCGACTGGCCGCCGACACCCCGTGGGATGCCCGCTCGGTGCTGCGACGGCTGGCCGGTGCCGATCCCGCGGCCACGGTCTACCTGGCCGACCTGTCCCCCGCCGGGCCCGAATATCTGGGACAGTTCCTCGTGGGCGCCAGTCCGGAACTGCTCGTGGCCCGCGACGGTGACACGGTCGTCTGTCAGCCGTTCGCCGGTTCCGCGCCGCGCTCGGCCGACCCCGACGCCGACGCGCGCAATGCGGCGGCGCTGGCGGCGTCCGGCAAGAACCGGCATGAGCACGCGCTCGTCGTCGACGTGATGCGTTCGGCCCTGGAACCGCTGTGCGTCGATCTGGAGATCGCCGCGGAACCGGAACTGCACGGCACCGATGCGCTGTGGCATCTGAGCACCCCGATCCGCGGCCGGTTGCGGTCGGCGGACACCACCGCCCTGGATCTGGCGCTCGCGCTGCACCCGACACCGGCGGTGGGCGGGGTGCCCACCGACCTGGCCGCGGAGTTGATCACCGAGTTGGAGGGCGGCCGCGGTTTCTACGCCGGCGCCGTCGGCTGGTGCGATGCGCGCGGCGACGGCCGCTGGGTGGTGTCGATCCGGTGCGCGGTGCTGGCCGCGGACCGCCTCAGCGCACTCGCCCATGCCGGCGGCGGCATCGTCGCCGAATCCGACCCCGATGACGAGGTCGACGAGACCACCACGAAATTCCGCACGATCCTGACAGGGCTGGGGGCACGCACATGACCGAAGTGATCCGCCGCGCACGACCGGGCGACGAGGCCGAGATCGTCGCCATGATCCGCGAGCTCGCCGAGTTCGAACACGCCGCCGATGAATGCGTGGTGACCGAAACATCGCTGCACAGCGCTCTTTTCAACGATCAGCCGACGGCGCACGCCCATATTGTCGAGATCGACGGCCGGGCCGCGGCAACGGCGGTGTGGTTCCTGAACTTTTCCACCTGGGACGGGGTGTCCGGGATCTACCTCGAGGACCTTTACGTGCGGCCGGATTTCCGCCGCCGCGGTCTGGCCCGGAAGTTGTTGTCCACGTTGGCCGCCGAGTGCGAAACCCACGGCTACACGCGACTGAGCTGGGCGGTGCTCAACTGGAACGTCAATGCCATCGCGCTGTATGACGCCGTCGGCGGGAAACCGCAGACCGAATGGACCACCTACCGGGTGTCCGGGCCGGAACTCACCGCACTGGCCGGCGAAACGGGTTAGTCCCGGCCCGCCATCCACTGCACCGCCGACGGGCTGAACAACATGCCCAGCGCGGTCAGCGCCAGCAGACCGACCAGGATGCCGTAGACCACATGGTGACTGGTGATGACGTACCAGGCGATCGGCAGCAGCAGCAGGTTGGTGGGCACCGCGATGCCGCGGCCCCAGCGCCGGGCGGTGATCAGCGCCCAGCCACCGGCCAGCACGCCGCCGCCGATCAGCAGGAACCAGACCGCGGTGCCGTAGCCGTTGACGATCTGCTGATCGGCACCGGCGAAGGCCCGGACCAGCAGCACCGCGGCCATGACGAGCGCGGCCACGCCTTCGGCCGCCACCAGGAACCCCACATAGCGGACGATCGGCGGCTGCAGGTTCACGACAGTTTGGCGGCGAAGTAGCGCACCGCGTACTCGTAGCCGGCGGGCCCGGCACCGGCGATCACGACGTCGGCCACCTCCGACACGAACGAGTGCCGGCGGTATTCCTCACGGGCGTGCACATTGCTCAAATGCACTTCGACGACCGGCAATTCGACCGATCGCAGGGCATCGGCGATGGCGATCGAGGTGTGGCTGTAGGCGCCGGGGTTGATGATGATGCCGACACAATCGCCGCGCGCGGCGTGGATCGCGTCGATGAGCGCGCCCTCGTGGTTGCTCTGGGTGGCGCGCACCTCGAACCCGGATCCGGCGGCCTGGGCGGCGACATCGGACTCGATCTCGGCCAGCGTGGTGGCGCCGTAGACCTCAGGCTGGCGGGTGCCGAGCAGATTGAGGTTCGGCCCGTTGACGAGGAGCAGGCGGGGTTGGGTCACGCAAATACGGTACCGATGCACTAGCGCTGGGCGGCAAGGCGCACCGGCGCGTTATCGGTGCCGTAGCCGTCGTACCCGCCGATACGCTGCACGAACTCGAAGAACACCGTGCCGACCGTGCGGGTGTAGAAGTGGATGAACTCGCCCCGCGGGCTGCGGTCGTAGAGCAGGTTGAGCGCCTTCAGTTCGGCAACCCGCTCATCGGGCAGCCCGAACCGCCCGGACAGGTAGTCGTAGTAGTTGTCGGGCACCGGCAGGAAGGGCAGGCCGTTGCCCGCGGCGGCGCGGGCCAGTGCGATGACGCCATCGCAGGCAAAGGCGACGTGCTGGGGCAAGCCTGCGCCGTCCAGGATGTGCGGGGCGACATTGAGCGGCAGCCGCACCGACAGGTCCGCGTTGTGCATGACCTGGCTGCGGATCAGTCCGGTGGGGCCGGGCACCTCGGCGGGCGCCCCGGCGGACAGACCGAACACGCTGGTCAGGAACAGCACCGCGTCGTCGGCGGTCTGCCAGGGCTGGGTCAGGTTGACGTGATCGATCGCCATGGCCCGGCCGTCGTCGGCGAGGCCGCCCTCGAATTCGTCGACCCACCGGGGGGCCGCCGTCCAGAAAAACTCCGTGCCGTCGGGGGCCACTGCGGCGCCCAGCGGTTGCTCGGCCGCGTAGGTCCGGCGGTAGGCCACCGGCGCCATCAGTTCGGCGGCGCGCTGCGAGGTGGCCGCGGCGTCCGGTACCTGCAGACCGACCGCGGCGACGTGCGGCACCTGATCGCGGGCCTGCTGTTCGTTGAGCACCACCCGGGCATCACCGGCGGACCACAGCGACACCGGCTTGGTGCGGTGCTTGCCGCGCGGCGTGAAGCCCAGCTGGCCCAGCAGTACCTCGACCTCGCTGGTGTCCTCGGCCTTGATCTCGACGAAATCGAAGCCGGTCGGCGGCTTGGCATCGGTGAGCGTGTGCAGCACCTGATCGCCCAGCCAGCGCAGCGAGCGCAGTGCGTGGACCGCGGTGTGGCCCGGATCGGTCTGGCGGAAGGTGTCGTTGAAGACCTCCAGCGACCACGGCCCGTCGTACCCGGCGGCCAGGGTGTGTCGTACGAAGGCGGCCAGATCGAAGCTGCCCTCCCCGGGGAACAGCCGGTGGTGCCTGCTCCAGGACAGCACGTCCATGGACAGTGCCGGGGCATCGGCCAGCTGCAGGTAGAAGATCTTCTCACCGGTGATCTGTTCGATCGCCGACGGATCGTGCCCGCGCGAGAGCACATGGAAACTGTCAAGGCAGACACCGACATTCGGGTGATCGGCGAGCTCGACGATGCGCCAGGCGCGGCGGTAGTCATCGATATAGCGGCCCCACGCCAGCGCCTCGAACGCGATCCGGATGCCGCGGGCCCGCGCGATGTCACCGATGCGGCGCAGCTGGTCGGCGGAGACCTCGTCGGAGTCGATGGTCGCGGTGGCGACATTGCTGCACACCAGCACGGTGTCGATACCGAGGCGCTCGGCGGTGGCGAAGGTGGCATCGGCGCGCCGCAGGTTGTCGGCGAAGGTGGTCTCGTCGACGCCTTCGAGGTCACGCAACGGCTGGTACAGGTCCAGGCGCAGCCCCAGCCGGTGGGCCAGGTGCCGGATCTCCTCGGGTGAATGGACGCTGGCGATCAGGTCGGGTTCGAAGATCTCGACGCCGTCGAATCCGGCCGCGGCGCACGCGTGCAGCTTCTCGACCAGCGAGCCCGACAGTGACACGGTGGCGATCGAAGTCTTCATGCCCAATTAATGTACTAGTTAGTTCATTGCCTGGGAAGGGGTCGGCCCCAGTAAGCTCTGCCCCCATGGCCGCCAAGCCCAAAGCCGAACTGCAGCGCGATGCCGAGCGCACGCGCGCGGAACTGCTCGCGGTGGCCACCGAGGTCTTCGCCGAATCCGGCTATTCCGGTGCGCGGGTGGACGAGATCGCCGAGCGGACCCGCACCACCAAGCGGATGATCTACTACTACTTCGGCAGCAAGGAACAGCTGTATCTGGCCGTCCTGGAGAACGCGTACCGCGGCATCCGCCAGGCCGAGCAGAAGCTGCGCGTCGACCACGACAACCCGGTCGTGGCGATCCGCCGGCTGGCCGAGGTCACCTTCGATCACCACATCGCCCACGACGCGTTCATCCGGCTGGTGTCCATCGAGAACATCCACCGTGGTGAGTTCATTCAGCAGCTGCGCGAACTGCCCGACCTGTCCCGGCCGGCCACCTCGCTGCTCGATGAGATCCTGCGCGACGGGCGCGCGACCGGCGTCTTCCGCGATGATGTCGTGGCCCTCGACGTGCACGTGGTGATCAGCTCCTACTGCGTGTTCCAGGTGGCCAATCGCTTCACCTTCGGATACCTGTTCGACGTCGACTTCACCGAGACTTCGCAGCGCGCCCACCTACGCCGGATGCTCGGCGACATGGTGGTCGGCTGGCTCACCACCCAGCCCTGACGCGGCCGCCGCTCCGCACGCCAGCCGGCTCACCGGCCCGAACCCAGGTCAGAGACCCAGTTCACACTCGCCCCTTGACGCGACCCGCGACACAGTGCTCTACTTTGCGTACGTACCAGTTAGTACATTAAGAGGGCAGGACGCAGATGAACCATCCGCAGCCATATTTGGTAGGGCTCATCGGCAACGGCATCGGTCCGTCGCTGACGCCCGCGCTGCACATGGCCGAGGGCCGCGCCCAGGGCCTCGACTACGTCTACCGCACCCTGGATCTGGGCACGTTGGGCCTGGCGCCCGAACAGGTCGGCGAGATCCTCACCTGGGCCCGCACCCTGGGCTACAACGGCCTCAACATCACCCACCCGTGCAAGCAGCTGGTGCTCCCCCACCTCGACGACATCGACGAGGTGGCCGCCACGCTCGGCGCGGTCAACACCGTCGTCTTCGACGGTGCCCGCGCCATCGGCTACAACACCGACACCACCGGATTCGCCCACGGTGTCACCGAGGCCCTGCCGGGCGCGGCACTGGACACCGTGGTGCTGATCGGCGCCGGCGGAGCAGGCACGGCGGTCGCCGACGCGCTGTTGCGCCTCGGGGTCGGGCACCTGAGCATCGTCGACCTGGATATCGACCGCGCGACCGCACTCGCGCACGAACTCGGCGGCCGGCACCCGCTGGCCCGTGTCGACGCCTCGTCCTTCGACAAACTCTCGGTGCTGCTGCCCGGCGCCGACGGCGTCGTGCACGCCACCCCGACCGGGATGGCCGAACACCCCGGCATCGCCTTCGACGCCGCGCTGCTGCACCCGGGGCTGTGGGTCGCCGACATCGTCTACCGACCGCTGGACACCGCGCTGCTGCAGGCGGCGCGCGCGGCCGGGTGCCGCACCCTCGACGGCGGCCACATGGCCGTCTACCAAGCCGTCGACGCCTTCGCACTGATCACCGGCATCACCCCCGATGCCGCCCGCATGTCCACCCATTTCCGCAAGCTCGTCGCCTGAGACCAACCCGCCCACCTGACCTGATCCCCACCCACCCGCCAGATCCGTTCAAAGGAGACCCGGATGACCACCACCGAAGCGCAGCCTCCGGAATCAACACCGATCCGCACGCCACGCAAGGCCGCACTGGCCAGCTTCATGGGAAGTGCCGTGGAGTACTACGACTTCTTCCTGTTCGGCTCGGCCGCCGCACTGATCTTCCCGCACGTCTTCTTCCCGTCGAATGACGAAGCCGCCCTGGTGATGTCGTTCGCCACCTTCGGCTTCGCCTACGTGGCCCGGCCCGTCGGCGCCGTCATCCTCGGTCACTTCGGTGACCGCATCGGCCGCCAGCGCGTCCTGATGTTCACCCTGGTCCTGATGGGCATCTCCACCTTCCTGATCGGCTGCCTGCCCGGCTTCGACACCATCGGGTGGGCCGCCCCCGGGTTGCTGGTGCTGTGCCGGCTGTTGCAGGGACTTTCGGCCGCGGGTGAGCAGGCCGGCGCCAGTTCGCTGACCTTGGAGCACTCCCCGGACAACCAGCGGGCCTTCTACACATCCTGGACGCTGACCGGCACCCAGGGCGGCCTCATCCTGGCCTCACTGGTGATGATCCCCTTCATGGCGCTACCCGATGAAGCCAAGTACAGCTGGGGCTGGCGTGTCCCGTTCTGGCTGTCGGCCGTCGTCGTGGTGGTCGCCTACTTCATCCGTCGCCAGCTGCACGAGACCCCGCAGTTCACCGAGGCCAAGAAGGCCGGCACCATCGCCCGGATGCCGCTGATCCCGTTGCTGCGCAACCACTGGCGCGATGTGGTGCGGGTCATCCTCTGCGCCTTCATCGCCGCGGTGTCAACGGTTTTCGGAAACCTGGCCCTCGCCTACGGCAAAGCGGTCGGCCTGGAAGCCGACCTCACCCTGTGGCTCGTCGTGGTCGCCAACGTCGGTGCGCTGATCACCCAGCCGTTCTTCGGCAGGCTCGCCGACCGCATCGGCCGCAAGCCGGTGTTCATCTACGGCGCCCTGTCCTCGGCGGCACTGATGCCCTTCTACATGCTCTCGATGAGCCAGGGCAACCATCTGCTGACCTTCGCCCTGGCGGTCGCCACCTTCTCGTGCGGTTACGCCGCCGCCAACGCGGTCTGGCCCTCGTTCTACGGTGAGATGTTCTCCACCCAGGTGCGGTTCTCGGGCCTGGCCATCGGCACCCAATTGGGCTTCCTGGTAGCAGGTTTCGCGCCGTCGATCGTCACCGCACTGGGTGGGGTCCGCGAGGGTGGCTGGGTGGTCATCAGCATCTTCACCGCGGTGGTGTGTCTGATCGCCGCGGGGTCGGCCCTGACCGCCCGCGAAACCCGGGACGTGCCCACCGAACAGCTGGGTCATCGCGTGCTACCCGAGGGCCAACTCGTCAAGCACTGAGGCTCAAAGCAGGCGCCCGATTCCCCGCGCGGCGACCTGCAGAGCTCCCAACAACCGCTGGCGGTCGCGTTTCAGGGTGGGCACCACCACCCCGATCGCGGCCGCCACGGCGTTGTCCGAGGCGCGGATCACCGGCACCGCCATCGAACACGCCCCGATCGACATCTCCTCCACCGTGACCGCCACCCCATCGCGGCGGATCCGCTCCAGCTGCGCGTCGAGCACCGCCGGCGACGTGATCGTCTTGGCGGTGACCCGCACCAGCGCGGCAAACACCTCGCCGCGCACGTCGGCCGGCGCATGGGCGAGCAGGACCTTACCCACCCCGGTGCTGTGCATCGGCAACCGGCTGCCCACCGTGCTCACGATCGGCACCGACGCCCGCCCCGACATCCGGGCCAGGTAGAGCACCTGGGCGCCGTCGCGCACCGCGAGGTGCACCGTGGCCAGGGTGGCGGCGTACACGTCGTACAGAAACGGCTCGGCGACCTGCTTCAACCGGCCTTCCACCGGTGCCTGCAGACCGGCCTCCCACAACAGCCTGCCGATCACGAACCGCCCGTCCGCGCGGCGTTCCAGGGCCGCCCCCGCCACCAGTTCCCCGGTCAGCCGCGATGCGGTCGGTACCGTCAGGCCGGCCCGCTGGGCGAGTTCGGTCAGCGTCAGTGCGCGGTGGCGCTCATCAAACGCGCCGACGATCGCCAGCAACCTGGAGGCCACCGTGGTGCCCGGTACCGACGTGTTCCCCGCCAACCGCAGAATCCTTTCGCTGAGCGGAAGCCTACTCTTCCGTGGCCACCCCCTTGCTGACTAACGTCAGTCCGTATGACAGCCCCGCACCTCACCATCACGGATACCAATCCCGATAGCGCTTCGGCGAGCCAGGCTGAGGTCAACGCCGAGATGGCCGCCATCGAAACCGGTTACCTGCAAACAGGTATCGAAGAATTGCAGCCCCGGCTGGACTACGCCCCCTACCGCAGCAGTCTGCTGCGCCATCCCACCAAGGATCTGCACCACGCCGACCCGGAGGCCCTGGAGTTGTGGGCGCCGGTGTTCGGTGAGCGCGACGTCCACCGCCTGGAATCGGATCTGACCATCCAGCACAGCGGCGACCCGATCGGTGAACGCATGGTGATCACCGGCCGTGTCCTGGACGGTGACGGCCGGCCCGTGCGCCACCAGTTGGTGGAGATCTGGCAGGCCAATTCGGCAGGCCGGTACGTCCACAAGCGCGATCAGCACCACGCGCCGCTGGATCCCAACTTCACCGGTGTCGGGCGCTGCCTCACCGACGCCGACGGCAACTACCGCTTCACCACCATCAAGCCCGGCCCCTACCCGTGGAAGAACCACCGCAACGCGTGGCGGCCTGCGCACATCCATTTCTCGCTGTTCGGAACGGATTTCACCCAGCGCATGATCACCCAGATGTATTTTCCCGGCGATCCGCTGTTCGCCCTGGACCCGATCTACCAGTCCATCACCGACCAGAAGGCGCGTGACCGGCTGGTCGCCGCCTACGACCACGATGTCACCAGCCACGAATGGGCCACCGGCTACCGTTGGGACATCGTGCTGACCGGCTCGCAGCGCACGCATTTCGAGAATGCCGCCCGCGATGAGGATGAGGAGCACTGATGACCATGCTGGCCGCAACTCCGGGACAGACCATCGGCCCGTTCTACGGCTACGCCCTGCCGTTCGAACGCGGCGGCGAGCTGGTGCCCGCCGGCACGCCGGGAGCCATCCGCTTCCACGGCGTCGTCACCGACGGCGCGGGCCGGCCGGTACCCGATGTGCTGCTGGAGATCTGGCAGGCCGACGCCGAGGGCCGAGTCCCCCACACCGCGGGATCGCTGCATCGCGACGGCTGGACGTTCACCGGGTGGGGCCGGGTATCCACGGACGACGAGGGCCATTTCAGCTTCAGCACCGTCGAACCCGCGCCCGGCACACCGGGTCGCGCGCCGTTCATCGCCATCACCGTGTTCGGACGCGGGCTGCTCAACCGGCTGTTCACCCGGGCCTACATCCCCGGTCCGGCCTGCGCGGACGATCCCCTGCTGTCCGGGCTGCCCGCCGACCGGCGCGACACCCTGATCGCCACCCGCGAGGAGCAGGGCCTGCGCTTCGACATCCGGTTGCAGGGCGACGGCGAGACGGTCTTCCTGCGGTACCCGGGCCAGTGAGCGACCTGTTATGGCCGGGTGACCACCGCGCCGGCGCGGTGATGTCGGATATCGCGCTGCTGGCGGCACTCGCCGCCGTCGAAAATGCCTGGCTGACAGTCCTTGTCGACGCCGGTGTCGCGCCGGCGACGGCCACCGCGGATCTGACCGCGCTGGTGTCGGAGGCGGACCTGGAGGACATCGCCGTCGCCGCCGAACGGGAAGGCAATCCCGTCACCGCGCTGGTGGCACTGCTGCGTGCGCGGGCCGGCGACGCGACCGCCAGCTGGTTGCACCGCGGGCTGACCAGTCAGGACGTGCTCGATACCGCCCTGATGCTGTGCGCGCGCGACGCGCAGACCGCCGTGCGTACCCAACTGACCGCACAGGTGCGCACCCTGGTGGACTTGATCGAAACCCACCGTGACGCAGCGGTTCTCACCCGGACATTGACTCAGGCTGCGCTGCCGGGCACCTTCGGCGGCAAGTTCGCCGTCTGGCTCACCGCCATCCTGGACGCCGCCGAACCCCTGTCGGCCCTTGGCTTTCCGGTGCAGTGCGGCGGCGCGGCAGGCACCATGGCGGCGGCGACCGAACTGTCCGGGTCACCGGAGGCCGCACTGCGACTGGCCGACGCGCTGGCCGACGCGCTCGATCTGGAGACCGCGCGTCCCTGGCACACCACCCGCTCAATGCTGACCCGCCACGGCGACGCGCTGATCACCTGCACCGACGCGTGGGGCCACGTCGCCAACGACATCGCCGCCGGTGTCCGGGTCGGGGAACTCGCCGAAGGCTCCGGCGGCGGATCGTCGACCATGCCGCACAAGAACAATCCGGTGCTCACCGTGCTGCTGCGCCGGAGCGCGATGTCGGCGCCGCAGTTGGGTGCCACCCTGCACACCGCGTCGGCGGCCAGCGTCGACGAACGCTCCGACGGCGGCTGGCACACCGAATGGGCCACCCTGCGGACCTTGGCGCGTCGCACCGTCGTGGCCGCATCCCAGGCCTCCGATCTGCTGAGCGGGCTGCGCATCGACACCGCCACGGCGGCCGCGAACCTGGCCGCCGCCCCGGGCATCGACGCCGAGCAACAGTCCATGCGGGCGCTGACCGGGCACACCGGCCCCACCGACTACCTCGGCGCCACCGCCCATCTCGTCGATGCCGCGGTGCACCGCGCCCGGCGCTACCTCGAAGGAGAATTGTGACCACACATGACGACGGTATGGCGGTGCGCCGCGAAGTCCTCGGCGATGCGCACGTCGACCGCGCGGTGGCCGCCACCACGGCATTCACCGCCGACTTCCAGGACCTGATCACCCGGTACGCCTGGGGCGAGATCTGGACCCGGCCCGGCCTGGACCGCAGATCGCGCTCGATGATCACCCTGACCGCGCTGATCGCCCGCGGCCACCACGAGGAATTCGCCATGCATGTGCGGGCCGCGCTGCGCAACGGACTGACCGCCGACGAGATCAAGGAGGTGATCCTGCAGAGCGCCATCTACTGCGGGGTCCCCGATGCCAACAATGCGTTCCGGATCGCCGCCGAGGTTCTCGGCGAGTAACCACCCGCGGCCGGTACATGTCCCGATCGGAAACGTACCGGTGTCGGCGTGCGTGATTTACACAGCCCGCGCCACCGCGTTGCATGGACGCCATGACGATCAGCGTGACCGAGCGGGCCGAGCTGCGATCCGCAGTCCGCGACCTGCTGCACGACGAATGCAGCGAGGCCGACGTGCGGCGGGTGATGACTTCCGCGGACGGATTCGACCGCGACCTGTGGGCCAGGCTCGCCGCGCAGGGCGTCACGGGACTGCTGGTGGAGCCCGAGTACGGCGGTGTCGGTCTGGGCGCCCAGGAACTCGTGGCCGTTGCCGAGGAGACCGGGGCCGCCCTGCTGCCCGCCCCGTTCCTGTCCAGCGCGGTGCTCACCGTCGCGCTCGTCCAGTCCGGCGGCACCGATGCCGACAAGCGGYG
The DNA here is from genome assembly GCF_056400845.1 of Mycobacterium sp. P4_H6. NCBI lineage: Bacteria > Bacillati > Actinomycetota > Actinomycetes > Mycobacteriales > Mycobacteriaceae > Mycobacterium > Mycobacterium sp. P4_H6. The sequence goes on from NZ_JBFUKN010000012.1 coordinate 72,824, forward strand.
GCTGCTGCCCGGGCTGGCCGACGGCACCGCGATCGGCACCGTTGCCGTCACCGGACCGCGGGGCACCTGGACCGCCGACGCACTCGACATCCGGGCCGGGGCGGACGGCACCCTGACCGGCACCGCGCACTACGTCACCTTCGGGCAGGTCGCCGATGTCATCTTGGTCATCGCCCAGACCTCCGACGGACCCGCCGTCTTCCAGGTGGCCCCCGATGCTTCCGGCTTCCAGCGCACCGCGGCAACGGTTTTCGATCCGACCACCCCGCTGTCCACCTACACCTTCGCCGCCACCCCGGCCCGGCGCATCGGTGCCGCCGGGTGGGATGCGGTGCAGCAGGCGCTGGATCTGACGGTGATCGCCCTGGCCGGCGAGCAGGCCGGCGGCGCCCGGCGGATCTTCGACATCACCGTCGACTACCTCAAGACCCGCATCCAGTTCGGCCGCCCGATCGGCAGTTTCCAAGCGCTCAAACACATGGCGGCCGATCTGCTGCTCCAGGTGGAATCGGCCACCTCGGCGGCCCAGCATGCGGCAGCCCGGTACGACGACCCCGAAACGCGTTCCGGCGCCGTCGCACTCGCGGGTTTCGCGTGTGCCGAGGCGTATGCCGACACCGCGATGCAGGCCATCCAGATGCACGGTGGCATCGGGTTCACCTGGGAGCATCCTGCGCACCTGTACCTGCGCCGGGCCCGCTCCGGGCTGCAATTGTTCGGCGACTCCGGGGCCCACCGCGAGCGCTACCTGCTGGCGAAGGGCGCCTGAGATGACCGCGCACACCCTGCCCGCTGCCGACGAATTGCGCGCCGAGGTCCGTGACTGGCTGGCCGCCAACTGGACCGGCCTGCCGAAATCCGATGACCCGTGGGCGAGTTCCCCGGAACGGATCGCCTGGCTGGAGAAGGTCCTCGACGCCGGGTACGCGACACCGACCTACCCCACCGAGTGGTTCGGCCGCGAATACCCGAACCAACTCGCCAATGTCATCGACCAGGAGTTCCGCGCGGTCCGCGCCCCAGGCGCCCGCCAGGACAAGTACAGCATCCCGGCCAACACCGTCCTGACGTTCGGCACCGAGCAGATCAAACACGATCTGTTGCGCGACTTCCTGACCGAGAAGTCCCGCACCTGCCTGCTCTACAGCGAACCGGGCGCCGGATCGGATCTGGCCGGCATCCGCACCTCGGCCGTGCAGGAGGGCGACCAGTGGGTGGTCAACGGCCAGAAGGTGTGGACATCGGGAGCCCTGACCTCCGACTACGCGCTGCTGATCGCCCGCACCGATTGGGATGCGCCCAAACACAAGGGCATCACCTTCTTCATCATCCCGATGAAACAACCCGGCATCGAAGTCCGACCGCTGCACCAGATCACCGGTGAGTCGCACTTCAACGAGGTGTTCATCACCGACGCCACGACGCCCGACGCCTACGTCGTGGGCGGTACCGGTAACGGCTGGCGGGTGCTGCAGACCGCGCTCGCCTACGAGCGGTCCCTGATGGGCGCCGCCGGCCGCTCCGGACGAAACCAGTCCCGCGCCAACAGCCTGGTCGAACTGGCCCGTGAGCACGGACGACTCGACGACGCCGCGGTGCGCAGGTCGCTGGCCGATGTGCTGGCCCTGCGAGAGCTCAACGGCCTCAACAATGCCCGCGCGAAAGCCGAGGCAAAGCAGGGCACCTCGAGTCCGGTCATGTCACTGGGCAAGCTGGCCATGTCGGGCATCCTGCACGCCGAAGCGCGATTGAAAACCGACATCATCGGCGCGCAGGCCCTCCTGGCCGGCCCCGACAACCCCGAATCCGACGACGTCAACTTCCTGACCCTGAACGCGTTCTTCACCTCGATCGGCGGCGGCACCGACCAGATCCAGCGCAACATCATCGGTGAGCGGGTGCTCGGACTGCCCAAGGAACCCGAAGTCGACCGCGACATCCCGTTCCGCCAGGCCCGGAGCAACTGAGCCCGATGAACCGCGAAAACGACTACGACCCACCACTGTCCGGCGTACGGGTCCTCGATCTGACCACCGGACCGATGACCGCCGTCGGACGCCTGCTGGCCGATCTGGGGGCCGACGTCAGTCCCGTGGTGCTGCGCGGCGTCAGCTCCCAGGTCGGACCGGTGCCGCTCGACACCGCGATGAACCGGCACGGCCTGGAAACGGTGACCGTCGACGACCCCGACAGCTGGGCCGGCATGCTGTCCGGCGCGGACATCCTCATCGAGAACACCGCGCCCGGCTCGGATGCCGAAGCCGCACTGGCCGTCCGCGCGATCCGGACCGCGCACCCGGCGCTGGTCGTCCTGTCCATCAGCGATTTCGGTCGCGACACCCGATTCCGGACCTGGCAGGCCACCACCCCGGTGCTGCACGCGCTCACCAGTGAGCTGTCCCGGTCCGGGATCCCCGGGCGCGAACCCCTGGTGCCGCCCGGACGCCACCTGCCCTACCAGGTGGCCGCCGCACAGGCGGCGGTGTTCACCGTCAGCGTGCTGCTGGACCGATTGCGCACCGGCGCAGGCGATCTCATCGACTTCGCCGTGCTCGAAGGCGCCATGCAGACCCTCGATCCGCCGTACGGCACCGCAGGCACCGCCTCGGCGGGGGTGGCGCTCAGCGCGCAGAAACGCAACTGGGCCGCCGAGCAGCTGCGCTATCCCATCATCGCCTGTCGTGACGGGCACGTGCGGATCTGCCTGCTGGCAAAGCGGCAGTGGGAGGGCATGTTCGAATGGATGGGCCGCCCAGCCGAATTCGCCGACCCGAAGTACTACAGCCTGCGCGAACGCCTCACCTCGGTCGAGTTGCTGGGCGCGATCGGACGGTTCTGCGCGGGCAAGACCCGCGCCGAACTGGAGCAGCAGGGTCAACGCCACCGGGTACCGACCGCGGCGGTGCTCACCCTCGACGAGGCACTGCGCAGCGAACACGTCACCGAGCGCGGCTTCTTTCGCGACGTCGAACTCGGCACGGGCGTGACGGTGCCGGTTCCGGTGGGAGTCGTGGAGATCGACGGTCACCGGGCCAGCACGCTGAACTCCCCTGCAATGCCGGCCGGGCGACCGGAGCGCGCGCCCATCCTGGCCGGGCGCACCCGCCGCGACCAGGGCCTGCCGCTGGAGGGCGTGCGGGTGCTGGATCTCGGTGTCATCGTGGTGGGCAGCGATACCGGCCGGTTGTTCGGCGACCTCGGCGCCGATGTCGTCAAGATCGAGAACTCGGCGTTTCCGGACGGATTGCGCGGCAACCTGGCATCGATATCGCACACCTACGCCGCCGGACACCGCAACAAGAAGTCCATCAGCATCGATTTGCGCATCGCCGAAGGACAGGCGCTGGCGCACCGGCTCGTCGAGTCCGCCGATGTGGTCCTCACCAACTTCAAGCCCGGTGTCGCCGCCTCCCTGGGGATGGACCACGACACGCTGCGCCGGATCAACCCCGGCATCGTCGTCGTGGACAGTTCGGCGTTCGGGCCGACCGGGCCATGGGCGAACCGGCTCGGCTACGGACCGCTGGTCCGGGCCGCCGCGGGCTTCACCGCCCAGTGGGCCTACCCCGGCGAGCAAGATCATCCCCCGTCGCTTCGCTCGCCCCACCCAACCTTCTGCGATGCCGTCACCGTCTACCCCGATCATGTCGCTGCCCGGATCGGCGCGCTCGCCGCACTTGCCCTGCTGCTGCGCCGGGAACGCACCGGAGCCGGCGGGGCGGCCAGCGTTGCGCAGTCCGAGGTGATGATCAGCCACCTGGCCGCCGAGATCGCCGGCAAGGTGCTCGGCCTGCCCGAGCAGCCGGCCGAGCACCCGTGGGGCCTGTTCCCGGCCCGGGGCGAGGACGCGTGGGTCGCGGTGACCGTCCGCGACGACGCCGACCACCGGGCCCTGCGCACCGTCATCGGCGAGCGCCCGCTGGCCGAATGGACCGCCGGCCACAGTCCCGCCGAGGCGATGGACCTGCTGCAGGCGGCAGGAGTACCCGCCGGTGCGGTGCTACACGCCGCCGACGTGCCCGGCTGGGCGTACTACATCGACCGCCGCGCCTTCCGGGAGGAGCTGCACCCGCACGGCCGCGAGCCCTACATCCTGGAGAACGTCCAGATCCACTCCGACCGCATCGCCGACCCACCGCTCGGGCAGGCGCCGCTGCTCGGTGAGCAGACCCGCGAGCTGGCCGCTGAACTGCTGGGACTGAGCCAGGCCGACATCGACGACCTGATGGCCCGCGGCGTGCTGGAGTCCGTGCTCGAGGCGGCCTCACTGCCTCGCTGACCGCCTGTTCGCGGGAGCGGCTTAAGATCCGGAAGCCAACATCCGCCTCGACCCGTTTCGGACGTGCCCGCATGCAAGTGGACTTCACCAGGCTCCGCTATTTCGTCGCGGTCGCCGAGGAACTGCACTTCAAACGTGCCGCCGACCGGCTGATGATCACCCCGCCGCCACTGAGCAAGCAGATCAAGCTGCTGGAGAACGAGCTCGGCGGCCGGCTCTTCGAACGCGACTACCACAACGTCCGGCTCACCCCACTCGGGCAGAAGCTGCTGGGCCCGGCCCGCGACATCCTCGACCGGGTCGATGACCTCAAGGCGATGGCGTCGCGAATCACCAACGGCGTCAAGCCGGTCCGCATCGGCGCCACCGCGTACGCGCCGTCGGACTTTCTGGCACAGCTGGAGACGACGGTCGCCGCGCTGACGTCACCGGCCGAGTTCAGCGTTCCCGGATCCGCGGCGGAGGTCACCGCCAAACTGGTGTCCGGGCGCCTCGATCTGGGCCTGATCCATCTGCCCTACTCCGACAAGCGATTACGGCACCGGGTGGTGACCAGCTATCCGGGCGCGATCGCAGTCCGCTTCGATGATCCGTTGGCCGCCGATGACAGCGTGACCATCGATGCGCTGCGCGACCGTGATGTGGTGATCGACTTCGCGCGCCCCAACCCGGTGGTGCTGGCCGGGCTGACCCGCGGCCTGCAGGCCCGCGGAGTGCACCGAATCGTGCGGACCACCAACCAACTCGGCGGCGAGTTGGAGATGGCGACCCAGGTGTTCAACCGCCATCTGGTCGCGATGGTGACCTACGCGCCGGCATCGGCGATCGGCYGGATCTTCTCGCCCCCGGAGTTCAAACTGATCCCGATCGACGAAAGCACCTGGGCCCCGGTCAGGATCGCGCTGGCCTGGGTGCCGGACCGGCTGGACGACCCGGCTCGGATCGAGGCTCTGGTCGACGAGATCGCCGCTGCGGTAGGGACTTCGGATGTCCGCGGCTGATACCGGCCACTGCCCCTGCGGATCCGGGCAGGCCTACCGCGACTGTTGCGGACCGCTACACGACGGGACGGTGGTCGCCAGAACCGCCGAGGCGCTGATGCGTTCGCGGTTCAGCGCTTTCGCGCGCGGTCGCGCCGACTACCTGCTGAGCAGCTGGCACTCCGGCACCCGGCCCACGCGGCTGGACCTCGACGACCAGATCACCTGGCGACGCCTGCAGATCGTGGACACCGAGGCCGGTGGCGCCGACGACGACACCGGGATCGTCGAATTCCGCGCCCAGTACCTGCAGGACGGAAAGCGGCACATCCTGCACGAACGCAGCCGTTTCCGCCGGGGCCGCGACGGTTGCTGGCGCTATGTGGACGGGGAAATCGGGCGCGGTCCGTAAACTGGCCTGATGCGTTTCGTGCTGATCGTGGCGGCCATGGCCGTCGCAGCCGTGCTGTCGGCGCCGCTGTCTCATGCCGAACCGGCCGGTGAGACCGCGACGGACAGCGCGCCGCTGACCGCCTTCGACGTGGCCGATCCCGCCATCGGCCGGCTGGACCCCACCCTGCTGGTGGCGGTGCAGAACGCCACCTCGGCGGCCGCGGCCGAGGGCGTCACGGTGACCGTGACGTCCGGGTGGCGCTCGCCGGAGTTCCAGCAGCAGCTGCTCGACGACGCCATCGTGACCTACGGCAGTTACCCCGCGGCCCGGCAGTACGTGCAGACTCCCGAACAGTCGCGGCATGTGGTGGGCGCGGCGGTGGACATCGGCGGACCCGGCGCCGACCAGTGGATGATCGCCAACGGGCCGCGGTTCGGGCTGTGCCAGATCTACGCCAACGAGACGTGGCATTTCGAACTGACCACCGATCTATTCGGCGCCTGCCCGGCACTGCTGCCCGACGCCGCGGGCGCGCACTGACCCGGGTCACCGAACGGGCTTGAACGCCAACGGTATCGGGGACCCGGATATTCACCCGATGATCACCGGAAATGCGCCGACTGCTCACCCGGTGTTGCGCAGGCCGATTCGCCCCCGGCGGATTCGCGGTTAGGCTGGGTCCCCGTGCGTGCCGTGCTGATCGTCAACCCGAACGCGACATCGACGACCCCGGCGGGACGTGACCTGCTGGCTCACGCGCTGGAAAGCCGCGTCGATCTGACCGTGGTCCACACCGATCACCGGGGCCATGCCATCGAGATCGGCCACCAAGCCACCCGCGACGGGATCGACGTGCTGATCGTGCACGGCGGCGACGGCACGGTGAACGAAGTGGTCAACGGCGTGCTGCAGGAGCCTTCCGAACGCACCCCCGCGGTCGGGGTGGTGCCGGGCGGATCGGCCAACGTCTTCGCCCGCTCGCTGGGCATCAGCCCGGACCCCGTCGTGGCCACCAACCAGCTCGTCGATCTGCTCGGCGATTACCGCCGTGGGGCGCCGTGGCGCCGCATCGGCCTGATGAACTGCGGTGAGCGGTGGGGCGTGTTCACCGCGGGAATGGGCGTCGACGGCGACGTGGTGGCCGCGGTGGAGGCTCAGCGGGCCAAGGGCCGCACCGTGACCGCATCCCGGTACATCAAGGTGGCGATTCGCGAAATGCTGGCCAGTGCGCGCAGAGAGCCGCTGCTGACCGTCGAACTGCCCGGCCGCGAGGCCCAGTCCGGCGTGCACTTCGCGTTCGTGTCGAATTCCAGCCCGTGGACGTACGCGAACGCCCGGCCGGTGTGGACGAACCCGGGGACGACCTTCGAGACCGGGCTCGGGGTATTCGCGATCACCAATATGAATGTATGGCGCAATCTCGGCCTGGTGCGCCGGATGCTGTCGGCCAAACCGAATATCGAAGCACCCCATCTGATCCGGGAAGACGACCTGGCGTGGCTGCGGGTGACCAGTGACACACCGGTGGCTTGCCAGATCGACGGCGACTACATCGGATTACGTGATGCGATGACTTTTACTGCGGTTCCGGACGCGCTGTGCGTGGTGGCGCCCACTGCCGAAACCGCTTGACCTGCGAATTCGCTGTGAGCAGCATAAATTTAGAGCGCAAGTGAGTTGAGTGTAGTACAAACGAGCGAGCGGACTGGTAACCCGGTACCGCAGTGACATTGCCCACGTGTTAACGCACTTCTATTGACATCTGTTCAGCCTGTGAAAGCATTGGACGCAACAGCGCAGAAACATTTGATGTGTGCGCGTTAACAGCCGAAAAAACTCAGGGTGTCTTTGTAGCGCCACTGTAACGACTTGATTAGGAGATGGAAGCATGGATTGGCGTCACAAGGCGGTCTGTCGCGATGAGGATCCGGAACTGTTCTTCCCGGTGGGAAACAGCGGCCCGGCACTCGCCCAGATCGCCGATGCGAAGCTCGTCTGCAACCGTTGCCCGGTAACCACCGAGTGCCTGAGCTGGGCACTCGAGTCCGGTCAGGATGCCGGCGTGTGGGGTGGCATGAGCGAGGACGAGCGTCGCGCGCTCAAGCGTCGCAACGCGCGGACCAAGGCACGCACCAGCGTCTAGGTCCCCCGCAAGACATCGACTGCGGCCCCGACAGCAACTGTCGGGGCCGCAGTCTTTTTGCGTATGGGCCCGATTGTGAGCCACCAGACATTGTGCGCCGCATCACAATTCGCGGCGCTAAGCCACTAGATCGCGGCTCTGCGGTGCCGCCCGATCGGCACCCGCAGCACCACATCGGTACCGCCGGAGTCCACATCGTGCATGCCGAGCGAGCCGTCCAGTTCCGCCGAGACCAGCGTGCGCACGATCTGCAGGCCGAGCCGGTCGGACTTCTCCAGGCTGAAACCCTCCGGTAGCCCGCGGCCGTCGTCATGCACGACGACGTCGAGCCAGCGCGCCGAACGCTCGGCCCGGATGGTCACCGACCCCTTCTTCACATCGCCGTCGAAGGCGTGTTCCAACGCGTTCTGCACCAGTTCGGTGATCACCATGATCAGCGCGGTGGCCCGGTCGGCGTCGAGCACGCCGAGGTCGCCGTCGCGGGTGATCCGAATCGGGGTGTCCACCGAGGCGACGTCGTTCATGATCGGCAGGATCCGGTCCACCACCTGGTCGAGGTTGACCTCTTCGTCGACCGACATGGACAGCGCATCGTGCACCAGCGCGATGGACGACACCCGGCGCACCGACTCGATGAGCGCCTCCCGCCCCTCGGCGTTGTTGGTCCGGCGGGCCTGCAGGCGCAGCAGCGCGGCGACGGTCTGCAGGTTGTTCTTCACCCGGTGGTGGATCTCGCGGATCGTCGCGTCCTTGGACAACAGGGCGCGGTCGCGCCGTTTGACCTCGGTGACATCACGGATCAGCACCGCCGCGCCGGCGGCCGCGCCGCCCACCTGCAGCGGGATGGTGCGCAGCAGCACCGCGGCACCGCCGGCGTCGACCTCCATGCGCATGCTCGATCCGCCCGCCAGCGAGTCACGCACATGTTCGGCCAGTTCCTGGGCCTCGAAGGGATCGGAGATCAGCGGGCGGGTGACCGTGACGAGGTTGTGCCCCTCGAGTTCGGCGGCGAAGCCCATCCGGTGATAGGCGGAAATGGCGTTGGGGCTGGCGAACGCGACCTCCCCGGCCACCCCGAGCCGGATGAAGCCGTCGCCGACGCGTGGGCTGGACCGCGACATCGGCAGGTCACCGACGTTCGGGAAGGTGCCGTCGCTGAGCATGTGCAGCAGGTCGGCGGCGCAGTCGAGGTAGGCGCGCTCCAGCGGACTGGACGTCCGGCCCTCGGCCAGCGCGGTCTGATGGGTGAGCACGGCGACGACGCGATCGGCGTGCCGCACCGGCACGGCCTCCACGTTCAACCACTGGCCGTCCCCGCGGGGCTGGCTGACATCGCTCTCGCGGCCGATCGCACCGGAGTCGAACGCGGCGCGCACCACCGGCATCTCCGCGGCGGCGGTGGCGGTGCCGACGGCGTCGGCCAGCAGCATGGTGGAGGCGGTGTTGGGCCGCACCTGCGCCACGCACACGAGGACCTCGTCATCGCTGCGCACCCACATCAGGTAGTCGGCGAAGGACAGGTCGGCCAGCAGTTGCCACTCGCCGACCACGGCGTGCAGATGGTCGACGGCGTTACCGGGAAGGACGGTGTGCTCGGCGAGCAGATCGCCGAGAGTCGACATGAGCCGTTACCGCAGCCGAGCTAGCTGATCACCGCGATGAGGTCGCCGGCCTGGATGACGTCACCCACCGAGACGCTCACCTCGGTGATGGTGCCCGCGACCTCTGCCAGCACCGGGATCTCCATCTTCATGGACTCCAGCAGCACCAGGGTGTCGCCCGCACCGATCTGGTCGCCCTTCTGCACAACGACCTCCAGCACGCTGGCCACGATCTCTGCGCGAACATCCTCGGCCATCTTCACCCCACTCACGTCGCTTTGGCTGGCTGCTGTTCCGCCTACCGGCCTATATCGAACCACAACCGGAAAAGACGCATCGAATACCACGCGGGAAAAGCAGTCCCTGCGGCATGAGATACTGGGCCTCAAGTATTCATCTGATCCGGAGGTTCACCATGGCCAAGCGAGGCCGCAAGAAGCGCGACCGCAAGCACTCGAAGGCCAACCACGGCCGTCGTCCCAACGCCTGACGCGTTGTCATGGCCCCCACGGGGCTGCACGCAACAAACCGCCCGAGCTCTCACAAGAGAGCCCGGGCGGTTGTTTTGTGCTGTGTACGGGGCGCTCAGCCCCGAATGATGGTGGTYCGGCTGATCTCGATCTGCAGCCGTGCCCGCAGGCCCTCGGGTGCCCGCTCACCACGGCACTTGCTGGCGATCAGGTTCTTCACCCGCTCCTCCACTCCGTAGACGCGCAGGCAGGTCGGGCATTCTTCGAGGTGCTGCTTGAGCTTGTCACGGCTCTCGGCGGTGCATTCGCCGTCCAGCAGCGTCCACACCTCGGCGATCACCGCGGCACATTCGGGGTGCTCGGGATCGACCGGGCCGACCGGCGGCGACCAGCGCTCATCCTCGGGTGACTGGGTCATGACGAAACCTCCTCGGGCGCACCGAGCTGTGGGTCTCGGATGAATCCACGGTCCCTGGCCACATCGGCCAGCAACTCACGCAACTGCTTTCTACCGCGGTGTAGCCGCGACATCACGGTGCCGATCGGCGTGTCCATGATCTCGGCGATCTCCTTGTACGGGAATCCCTCGACGTCGGCGTAGTACACCGCCATCCGGAACTCTTCGGGCAGGGCCTGCAGCGCCGCCTTGATCTCGGTGTCGGGCAGCGCCTCCAGCGCCTCCACCTCGGCCGAACGCAGACCGGTCGACGAGTGCTCGGCGTTGGCCGCCAGCTGCCAGTCGGTGATCTCCTCGGTCGGGTACTCGGCAGGCTGCCGCTGTTTCTTGCGGTAGCTGTTGATGTAGGTGTTGGTCAGAATCCGGTACAGCCACGCCTTGAGGTTCGTGCCGGCGCGGAACGATCGGAAGCCGGCATAGGCCTTGACCATCGTCTCCTGCAGCAGATCCTCGGCGTCGGCCGGATTGCGGGTCATCCGCAGGGCACCGCCGTAGAGCTGGTCGAGCAGTGGGATGGCATCGCGTTCGAACCGGGCGGTCAGCTCGGCATCTGTCTCTGCGGCACGAGCCGCCTCATCGATATCGGTCATCGCGGGAGACACCGTCCCTTCTGTTGCGGCATCACCGAACAGCTCCAGTGTGAACACCGGACGATCCAGGCAGGCCGTTGGCACCAAAATCCCCTATCTGACGATCCTAAAGGCAATGACCGACATCGCCCGGGCGCAGGGCGCCCGACTCCGTCGATGCAAGCAACAACGGCGGCCCGGTGGGTCTGCATTCCCGCACTAGTCTGGCCGGGTGGCAGGAGCAGCGACCCCCGCGATCGCCGCGCTGCTCGTCGACGGCGCGGACCACGAGATCCTGCGCTACCAGCACGACCCGCGCGCCGCGTCCTTCGGCGACGAGGCGGTCGCCGAACTGGCCGCGGCACATGGCCTCGCCCCCGCACAGATCTTCAAGACGCTGGTGCTGGCCGTCCCGCACGGGCTGGCGGTGGCGGTGCTGCCGGTGCCCTCGAAACTGTCGCTGAAGGCCGCGGCCGCCGCCCTCGGCGTGCCGAAGGCCGCCATGGCCGACCGGGCCGCGGCCGAACGGTCCACCGGCTATGTGCTCGGCGGCATCTCTCCGCTGGGCCAGCGCCGCGCGCTGCCGACGGTGATCGACTCCTCGGCGCTGGAATGGGACCGGGTGCTGTGCAGCGCGGGCAAGCGTGGCTGGGATGTCGCGCTGGCGCCCGGTGACCTCGTCCGGCTCACCGAAGGCGTCGTGGCAGATATCCGGGCGATCTAAGGTTGGGCCATGGGTGAAGCTCCGCTGTCAGGAAAGACCATGTTCATCTCCGGGGCCAGCCGGGGCATCGGTCTGGCCATCGCCAAGCGGGTGGCCGCCGACGGCGCCAATATCGCGCTGCTGGCCAAGACGGCAGAACCGCACCCCAAGCTGGAAGGCACCGTCTACACCGCGGCCAAGGAGATCGAGGACGCCGGCGGTCAGGCGCTCCCCATCGTCGGTGATGTGCGTGACGGTGACTCGGTGGCCTCCGCAGTAGATCAAGCCGTGGCTCAATTCGGCGGTATCGACCTGTGCGTGAACAACGMCTCGGCCATCAACCTGGGCTCGATCGAGGAGGTGCCCCTCAAGCGCTTCGACCTGATGAACGGGATCCAGATCCGCGGCACGTACGCCGTCTCGCAGGCCTGTATCCCGCACATGAAGGGTCGCACCAACCCGCACATCCTCACGCTGTCCCCGCCGATCAGGCTGGAGTCCGAATGGCTCACGCCGACCGCCTACATGATGGCCAAGTTCGGGATGACGTTGTGCGCGCTCGGCATCGCCGAGGAGATGCGCGAGGCCGGGATCGCCTCCAACACGCTGTGGCCGCGGACCCTGGTGGCCACCGCGGCGGTGCAGAACCTGCTCGGCGGCGACGAGGCGATGGGCCGGGCCCGCAAGCCCGACGTGTACGCCGATGCCGCCTACGCCGTGTTCACCCGTCCGGCGCGTGAATACACCGGCCAGAGCCTGCTGTGCGAGGACGTGCTGCTCGACGCCGGGGTCACCGACCTGTCGGTGTACGACTGTGTGCCCGGCTCCGAGCTCGGTGTCGACCTGTGGGTGGACACCCCCAACCCGCCCGGCTACACCGGGCCGTGAGGACACCATGACCGACATCGTCAGGAACGCACCGGCGCTGAACCGCTTCGAGATCTATGAGGGCGACGAGATCGCCGGCTTCGCCGAATACGTCGACCACGACCGGCAGCGCATCTTCCACCACACCGAGATCGGCGAGAAGTTCGGCGGAAAGGGACTGGCCAGCAAGCTGATCCAGACCGCCCTGACCGAGACGTCGAACGCCGGCCTGCGCATCGTGCCGGTATGCCCGTTCGTGGCGAAGTTCATCGAAAAGCACGACGAGTTCGCGGCCGGCGCCGACGAGGTGACCCCGGCCGTGCTGGAACTGCTGGAGAACTCCTAGCGCACCGGCACGGGCTTACCGAACCGGGCCGCCACCCCGGGTGAGAACATCGCCGGCAGTCGGGCACCGGCCGGCCCGGCACCGCTCGCAACGACCAGATCGTCACGCAGATGGTCGATCTCGGCCTCGTACAGCGGCCACTCGGGATGGTCGTTGGGCACCCACCAGGTGCGCCCCGCCTTGCGGGTGTGCGCACCCCACCGCGCGGTCAGCCACACCTGCAGCGGCGTCGGCTGCAGCGGCGCACCGATGGTCACGTTCAGCGTGCTGCGCAATCCCCTTCGCGGCCAACGTCGCACGCTCGCGTAGCTGATCCGGTCACCGGTGCGGGTCACCCGCATCTTGGCCCATGTGTAGGGCACCCCCAGCCCGATCCGCGTCAGCGGCACCACAGCCAGCCGCTGGGTCTCCAGCGAGCGGAACAGCACGCCATGCCGCCCGGCGTCATCCACCGAGTACAACCGGACGTTGGTCTCGGCGAAGGCGCCGAAATACGGCAGCGGCACCCGGTCCCCCAGTGCGGTGCGGCGCATGACGAACGGGATGAGCCCGACGTAGGTGAAACCGTCGTCGAAGACGTCCGGACGTGTCCCCTCCGGAAACAGGTGCGCCACGGCATCCGGGCGTACCGGCCAATGCAGGAAGGTCAGATCACCCCAGAACTGGCCGACCAGCACCGGCCGCGGCAGCGGTGGTGCGACGACGGAAAGACCGGCCACTCCGTCATCGTGGCATAGGCTGGCCGGGTGTCAATCTGGTCTGCGGGACGGTATGAGGCCGTCGCCCAACGCATCGCTCCCATCTCCGCCCAGCTGATCGAGACCGTGGACCGGTTGCGCCCGCTCGACGGTGCCGTCGTCGCCGATCTGGCCTGCGGTACCGGTAACGCCGCGCTGGCCGCGGTCGCGGCGGGCGCGCAGGTGACCGGTGTGGACCTGACCCCCGAGCTGCTGGCCATCGCCGCCGACAAGGCCGGCGGCGACGCGGTGCAGTGGGTCGCCGCGGACGCTTCGGCCACCGGGTTGCCCGACGCGGGTTTCGATGCGGTGGTGTCCAACATGGGCATCATCTTCGTGGAACCGGTCAGCCAGGTCGCCGAGATCGCGCGGCTGCTGCGCCCGGGTGGCTTTCTCGGGTTCTCCACCTGGGTGCGCGACACCGACAATCCGTTCTTCAACCCGATCATCGATGTGCTGGGTACGCCGCCGGCCGCGCAGTACAGCCCCGATCAGTGGGGCGAACCCGATATCGTCACCACCCGGCTGAGCGATGATTTCGACGAGATCTTCATCGAAAACGGCAAGCACGCGTGGGAATTCGGCTCGGTGCAGGACGCCGTCGTGTTCGTCACCGATGAGTCCCCGATGCACGTGGACCTGTTCACCCGCTCCGACGAGGAAACCTGCGTGCGACTGACCGAGGCGTTCACCGCGGCGTTCGAGCGTTACGCCACCGCCGACGGAGTCACCTTCGACGCGTCCTATGCGGTGGTGGCGGCGCGGCGCCGCTGATCACTGCGCCTGATGGAGGATCCCGCGACCGATCGCGTCGCGGACCTCGGGCAGCGCCGCCTCGGCGAGCGCGTCGGCGTCCACGCCGTGGTGCGCGGCGAGCAGGGCGATGAGGGTGCCCAACGGCACTTCCCCGCGGCAGCCCGCCAGCAGTGCGCTGAGCACCTCGTCGACACCAATCACCGCGCCGGGCCCACCCGGTCGCCGCACCGCGGCGCCGACCTGCTGCCAGCCCTCGGGCCCCGGCAGGAACTGCTGCTCCAAAAAGACCGGCGCCGTGGACAACCGTGCCGCCAGCAGGGCCTCGTCGCCGGTGTCGCGTAGGTAGTCGCGGCGGGCGAAGAAGGCCTCCACCTCGGTGCCGGTGACGAGTTCGTCTGCACCGGTGATCTCTTCGAGGATCTGCTCGGGCGCCTCGCCGTCGCGGGGCCTCCGCAGCGAGATCAGGCCCATGCCGATCCCGGTGATGCCCTGTTCGGCGAACCAGTCCAGCCAGGCACCGCCGCGCCGCGCCGTCTGGTCCGGGCTCTCCCCGGCATCGGCCAGCCACAACGACACGTAACTCACCGGGTCGGCCAGCTCGCGCTGCACCACCCAGGCGTGCAGGCCGGTGTCCGCCAGCCAGTCCCGCACACGGTCGCGCCAATCACCCTCGCGGACAATCCAGTTCGCCATGATCTGAGCCGTGCCACCGGGGTTGAGGTAGTCACCGACCTGTTCGATCAGACTGCGACACAAACCGTCCCCGGCCACACCGGAATCGCGGTAGATGTAGTCGCTGACACCGGAGCCGATCACGAACGGCGGGTTGGACACGATGAGGTCGAAACGCTCCCCCGCCACCGGCTCGAACAGACTGCCGGACCGTAGATCCCAGGACATCCCGTTGAGGCGTGCGGTGGCCGCGGCCAGCTTCAGCGCCCGCTCGTTGGTATCGGTGCCGACGATCTCGTCGCAGTGCCCGTCCAGGTGCAGGGCCTGAATTCCGCAGCCGGTGCCCAGATCCAGGGCGCGGCGCACCGGCGTGCGGATGACGGCGCGGGCCAGCGACATCGAGGCGCCGCCGATCCCGAGCACGTGGTCGCGCCGCAGCGGTGCGCCGCGCAGGGCGGCGTCCTGATCGGAGACGACCAGGAAGTCGCGGGCGCCGTCGGAATGCGGGCGGATGTCCAGTGCCGCCCGCACGGTGCCGTCGGCCACCTCCAGCACGCCACCGGCCACCAACGCGTCCAGCGGTACCCGGGTGAAGACCTCGTGCAGATGCCCCCTGGGCACCTCGGCGCCGAGCAGGAACAGCCGCACCAGCGTCGACAACGGGTCCGTCCCGGTCGCCCGCAACGCCGGCCACCACACACCCCGGCCCAGAGCGGCGTGCACGTCGGCGCCGAGTAGTTCGGCGACACCGTCCACGGTGTAACCGGCCGCCCGCAGATCGGCGCCCAGGGCGTCGAGCACCACCGGGCCGAGGGTCAAAACAGTCCCGCTTCGGGCTCGACAGCCTCGATCAGTTCCGGGCCGTTGTTGCGGACGCTGTTCACCAACCGCGACACCTCCCGGATCTCGATGCGGTCCAGATCGCCGTGCCCGCGCAACAGGCCCTCGTCGATCGGGGCATCGGGATCCAGCCAACGGTCCCAGTCCGGCGCGCTGATGGTCAGTGGCATCCGGTCGTGGATATCGGAGAGCTGCGCGGCCGAGTCGGTGGTGATGATGGTGCAGCTCACCAGCGGCGGCACGTCCTTGTCGGAGTCCTTGGGCCGCCAGGTGGACCACAGCCCCGCCATGAACAGCGGCTCGCCGTCGGCGGCGAACATGTAGAACGGCGTCTTGGACGCCTTCTTGCCGTCCCCGGCGGGGTGGGGCTTCCACTCGTACCAGCCGTCCATCGGGACCAGGCACCGCTTGCTCTTGGCCGACCCTCGGAACGCCGGTGAGGTGGTCAGCGTCTCGGAGCGCGCGTTGATCAGCAGCGGGCCCTTCTTGGTGTCGGGGCCGCCGTCCTCGCCGGTCTTGACCCAGGGCGGAATCAGGCCCCAGCGCATCGAACGTAGCCGGCGGGTCGCCTCGCCATCGGGTTCGCCCTGAGGCGAGCGAAGCGACGGGGAGGAATGATCGTGCCGTCTGACCACGGTGCTGATGGTCGTGGTCGGGGCCACGTTGAAGTTGGGTCCGCCGTCCTTGACCGCCTCGACGGTCTCGTCGAGCGCCTTGATCTTCTCCGCCAACAACGCCGGGTCGGTGGTCACCGCAAATCGCCCACACATACCAGGCAGGATAGAGGCCGTGAACAACTGGCCGGCACCCACGACGACCGGACCCGTGAACGCCACGGTGGCGGTACCCGGGTCGAAATCGCTGACCAACCGCGCTCTGGTGCTGGCCGCGCTGGCCACCACCCAGGGGACGACCACCATCAGCGGCGCATTGCGCAGCCGCGACACCGACCTGATGATCGATGCGGTCCGGGCGCTCGGGGTGAGCGTGACCGGTGACGGCACCGAGTTGACCGCCGGCGGCGCCATCTCCCCGGCCGCGGGCACCCGCATCGACTGCGGGCTGGCCGGCACCGTGCTGCGGTTCCTGCCCGCCGTCGCCGCGCTGAGCACCGGGACCGTCGTCTTCGACGGCGACGAGCAGGCCCGGGCCCGCCCGATCGCCCCGCTGCTCGACGCGCTGCGCGGCCTCGGGGTCCGCATCGACGGCGACGGGTTGCCGTTCGAGGTGCGCGGTGACGGTTCGGTGCCCGGCGGTGAGGTCCGCATCGACGCGTCGGCGTCATCGCAGTTCGTCTCGGGACTGTTGTTGGCCGGGACCACCTTCCGTGACGGCCTGAGCGTCGTGCACACCGGCGAGTCGGTGCCGTCGGCGCCGCACGTCGCGATGACGGTGTCGATGCTGCGCAGTGCCGGTGTCACCGTCGACGACGGCACGCCCAACCGCTGGCGGGTCGCCCCGGGCGTTGTCGCCGCCCGGCACTGGGACATCGAACCCGACCTGTCCAACGCGGTGCCGTTCCTGGCGGCCGCCGCCGTCACCGCGGGCACCGTGCGGATCAGCCGCTGGCCCGCGAACAGCATCCAGCCCTCAGGGGCGATCCTGGATCTGCTGTCCCGGGTGAATATCGTTGCCGAGCACACCGATTCGTACCTGCAGGTGCAGGGCGCACCGAGTTACGGCGGCATCGACATCGACCTGCACGATATCGGCGAGCTGGCCCCGGCGGTCGCCGCGCTGGCCGCGCTCGCCACTGCCGGTTCGGTGTCCACGCTGCGCGGTATCGCCCACCTGCGCGGTCACGAGACCGATCGGCTGGCGGCGCTGAGCGCCGAGATCAACGGGCTGGGCGGGCACTGCGTGGAGACGCCGGACGGTCTGCAGATCACCGCGACACCGTTGCACGCCGGGGTGTGGCGGTCCTACGCCGATCACCGGATGGCCACCGCCGGCGCGATCGTGGGGCTGCGGGTCGCCGGTGTGGAAGTCGAGGACATAGCGACGACGTCCAAGACACTGCCCGACTTCCCGGGGATGTGGACCGACATGCTGGGCACGATTTGAAATCTCGCGAGTACGACGAGTCCGATGTCCGGGTCCGCCCGGGCAAGGGGTCGCGTCCGCGCACCAAGACCCGGCCCGACCATGCCGACGCGGCCGAGGCGATGGTCGTCACCGTGGACCGCGGCCGGTGGGGCTGCGCGCTGGGCGGCGACCCGGAACGCCATGTGACGGCGATGCGTGCCCGGGAGCTGGGCCGCACCCCCATCGTCGTCGGCGACGAGGTGAGCATCGTCGGTGACCTGTCCGGCAAGCCGGACACCCTGGCCCGCATCGTGCGCCGCGGCGAGCGCCGAACGGTGTTGCGCCGCACCGCCGATGACACCGACCCCGCCGAGCGGGTGGTGGTGGCCAACGCCGATCAACTGTTGATCGTGGTGGCGCTGGCCGATCCGCCGCCGCGCACCGGGTTCGTGGAGCGAGCGCTGATCGCCGCGTACACCGGTGGGCTGGCACCGATCCTGTGCCTGACGAAATCCGATCTGGCCGACCCGGAACCGTTCGCGGCGCAGTTCGCCGACCTGGATCTCCAGGTGGTGACGGCCGGGCGCGACGACCCGCTCGACGTGGTGGCGCCGTTGCTGACCGGGAAAGTGACCGTGCTGCTGGGGCATTCCGGGGTGGGTAAGTCCACCCTGGTGAATCGTCTTGTGCCCGCAGCGGAACGGGCCACCGGGGACGTGTCCGGAGTCGGCAAGGGCAAGCACACGTCGAGCCAGTCGGTGGCGTTACCGCTGCTGGAATCCGGCTGGGTGATCGACACGCCGGGCATCCGGTCGTTCGGCCTGGCTCATGTGAGCGCCGATGACGTGGTGCAGGCCTTCTCCGACCTGGCCGAGGCCGTCGACGAATGTCCGCGCGGCTGTGGGCATCTGGGCCCGCCGGCCGATCCGGAATGCGCGCTGGACACGTTGACCGGGCCCGCCGCGGGACGTGTCGCCGCGGCCCGGCTGCTGCTCGCCACCCTCAACGAGGCCGGTTATTGATCGCGAGGGTGCGTAAACGCCGAACCGCGAGCGGCATATCTGGAACAGACACGCACGCTCGCGGTAAGGGTAGATAATTTATGCGGCGATCTTGCCCTGCCGCCAGCCCCGCACGGTGGCGATCGCGGTCTTCAGACCGCGGCGCTTACCGGTGGCGGGATCGGTGACACCGAAACCTTCCAACTCGTCGAACATCCGCTCGCTGCGGGTCTCCGGCGCGTTGTCGCGGGTGTCGGTGAGGAACTTGTCCGGCAGCGACAGCTTGGCGATGGTGCGCCAACTCTTGCCGTACTGCACGAGGAACGGCCCCGTGGTGTAGGGCAGGTCGTACTTGTCGCACAGCGCGCGCACCTTGATCGAGATGTCTCGGTACCGGTTGCTCGGCAGGTCCGGGAACAGGTGGTGCTCGATCTGGTAGGACAGGTTGCCGCTCATGAAGYCCAGCACCCGGCCGCCACTGATGTTGGCGCTGCCCAGCATCTGGCGCAGGTACCACTGGCCGCGGCTTTCGCCGACCATGTCGGTCTTGGTGAATTTCTCTGCGCCGTCCGGGAAATGGCCGCAGAAGATGATCGCGTTGGTCCAGATGTTGCGGATGATGTTGGCCACGACGTTGGCCTTCAGCGTGGACTTGTAGGTTGCTCCCGGCGACAGCGAGGTCAGCGCGGGCCACAGCACGTAGTCCTTGGCCACCTGGTGGCCGGCCTTCACACCGAACTCTTTGACCCGGACCATCGTCGCCTTGCGGTCGTCGCGGCCCATGAAGATCTTGCCGAGCTCCAGGTGCTGCAGACCGATACCCCACTCGAACAGCACCGCGAGCATGGTGTTGTAGAACAGGTTTCCCAGGTTCATCGGCTTCCACCGCGCGTCGCGGGTAACCCGGATGACGCCGTAGCCCACATCGTCGTCCATGCCAAGAATGTTGGTGTACTTGTGGTGCATGAAGTTGTGGGTGAAACGCCAGTGCTTCGATGCCCCGGTGGTATCCCACTCCCAGGTCGAGGAGTGGATCTCGGGATCGTTCATCCAATCCCACTGACCGTGCATGACGTTGTGGCTGATCTCCATGTTCTCGATGATCTTGGCCACGCCCAGGGTCGACGCCCCCGCCCACCAGGCGGCCCGGTTCGAGCTTCCGGCAAGGAGCAGGCGGCCTGCGATCTCCAGCGCACGCTGACCCGCGATCGTCCGGCGGATGTAGCGCGCATCGTTGGCGCCCCGCGAATCTTCGATGTCCTGACGGATCGCGTCGAGCTCAGCACCCAGCGTTTCGATGTCCGCATCGGTGAGATGCGTGAACGCCGGTACGTCGGTAATAGCCACTTATCGGCCCTCCTTCCGTTCCTACGATACCGTAACCTACGCAACCGTAGGTTACCTGCCAGTAAAGTCTATGCGTCCAGCTTGCAGTCGCCGGATGCCGCGGAGATGCAGGTCTGCACCCTGGTCCCCGGTTCGTGTTCGACGCCGGTCCGCAGGTCACGCACATGGCCCTCGACCAGACCCACCACACACGACTGGCAGATACCCATCCGGCAGCCGAACGGCATCTGGATGCCCGCGCCCTCGCCGGCTTCCATCAGCGATGTCGCGGCGTCGGCCGTCACGCTCTTGCCGCTGCGCTCGAAGGTGACGGTGCCGCCGGTGCCGTGCGGTGCGGCGCGGGTGACCGCGAAACGCTCCAGGTGCAGATGCGTGGGCAGACCCGCCTCGGTCCAGACCCTCTCGGCGTCGTTGAGCATGGCCTCCGGGCCGCACGCCCAGGCCTGGCGGTCACGCCAGTCGGGCACCACCTCGTCCAGGCGGGACAAATCCAGCCTGCCCTGGGTGCGCGTGGTGCGCAGTTCCATCCGGTAGCCCGGGTGCGCGTCGTGCAGTTGCTTGAGCTCGTCGGCGAACATCACGTCGGACTCAGTGGGCGCGGAGTGCACGTGCACGATGTCGGTGATCTGGTCGTGGCGCTGCAGGGTGCGCAGCATCGACATGACCGGGGTGATGCCCGACCCCGCGGTCAGGAACAGCACCGAAGCCGGCGCCGGGTCGGGCATGACGAAGTTGCCCTGCGGTGCGGCCAGCCGCACGATCGTGCCGGGCTCCACGCCACCGACCAGGTGGGTGGACAGGAAGCCTTCCGGCATGGCCTTCACGGTGATGGTGATGGTGCGTGCACCGCGCTTGTCCTGACCGCCGCGCAGCGGGGTCGAGGTCAGCGAATAGGAACGCCAGCGCCAGCGGCCGTCGACCAGCAGGCCGATACCGACGTACTGGCCGGGCTCGTAGTCCAGCGAGAAGCCCCAGCCCGGCTTGATGACCAGCGTCGCCGAGTCCTCGGTCTCGCGGCGCACCTCGATGACCCGGCCACGCAGTTCGCGTGCCGACCACAGCGGGTTGGCGAGCTTGAGGTAGTCATCCGGCAGCAGCGGCGTCGTGATGCGGCCGGCGATGGTGCGCAKCGCATGCCAACCGCGGTGACGATCGGCCCCCGCGATGGTGGGGCGGACGGTGTCGGCAACTTTCGCCGAGACCTTTATTTCACTCTTGGCCACGCAACCTACGGTACCGTAACTTACGCACGCGTAGTGAATTTATGCCCAGGTTGGATGCGACTTACGTCACAGCAGCTCGAGCAGGAATGGCAACTCCTGCGGGGCGTACCAAGCCAGGTCGTGGTCCTGAGCGTCACCCACAGCAAGCTCCGCATCCTCGTCTCCGAGGTCGGCTTCGTCGACCACCCCGACGGCGGTCAGCACCGCGGGCTCCGCCGCGGCGTTGTCCACATAGGCGGCGACGACGTCGGCCACGGGCACCGGACCGGCCAGGCGCACCACCGCGTCGTCGAGATCGGGCCGGGCCGTCGCCTCGGCGACATCGACGACGAGCACCGCACGCCGGGGCGGCAGACTCGACTCCCCCTCGGCGGCCAGCAGGCGCAGCGAGGCCAGCGCGGCCTCACGCAGGGCCACCTCGGCCAGCTCGTCGTCATCGCCTTCGGCATAGGACTCGCGCAGCGCCGGGGTGACCGCGAACGCGGTGCCGCTGCGGGCATGGATCAGCCCGTCGGCCACCAACTGCGCCAGCATCGCCAGGGTGGCCGGTATGTAGACACGCACCAGGCGAGGTTAGCCGTCGGCGCGCTCCTTCGGAGCCACGGTCGTCTCGGCGTCCTCGGCGTCCGGGTCGGCGTCGGGATCCTTCTCCACCGAGATGACGAAGTCGTCACCGTGCGCGGTGACACCGGCGATCACCGCCGAGTTCACCGCGGCCGCGGCGTACTGGCGGCGCACCATCATCGGGTCCTGGCGCAGGTCCTTCACCAACGCCACCGCCAGCCCGATCATCACGAGCACGAACGGCAGCGCCGCCACGATGGTGATGGTCTGCAGCCCGGTCAGCGCGTCGGAGCCACCCACCAGCAGCATGACCGCGGCGACGGCACCGGTGGCGACACCCCAGAAGACGACGGTCTTCTTGTGGGGCTCGATGGTGCCGCGTTCGGACAGCGATCCCATCACGATGGACGCGGCGTCGGCGCCGGAGACGAAGAACACCGCGACCAGCAACATCACCACCACGGTCGAGACGGTGGCCAGCGGATACTCGGCGAGCAACCCGAACAGCTGGCCCTCGACAGTGCCCTCACCGGCCAGGTCGGCCCCTTCCTGCTGAGCCTTCATCGCCGCGCCGCCGAACACGCAGAACCACACCAGCGACACCAGGCTGGGCACCAGCAGCACCCCGGTCACGAACTGCCTGATGGTGCGCCCACGCGAGATCCGCGCGATGAACATGCCGACGAACGGCGTCCAGGAGATCCACCAGGCCCAGTAGAAGACGGTCCACGAACCCAGCCAGGCCTCCGTCTCGGCGCCTTCGGCACCGGTACGGGCCGACATCATCGCCAGGTCCTGGAAGTAGCTGCCGATCGACGTCGGAATCAGGTTGAGGATGAAAACCGTTGGCCCGATGATGAATACGAACGTCGCCAGCAGCAGGGCCAGCACCATGTTGAAGTTGGACAGCCACTGGATGCCGCGCGCGACACCGGAGACCGCGGACAGCACGAACGCACAGGTGAGCACCGCGATGATGCCGATCAGGACCGCGTTGCCGGCCTCGCCGATGCCGCCGACGATCTGCAGGCCGCTGCGAATCTGCAACGCGCCCAAGCCCAGTGACGCCGCCGACCCGAACAGCGTGGCGAATATCGCCAGCATGTCGATGACCTTGCCCCAGCCGCCGTGCGCGCGATCGCCGATCAGCGGCTCGAACGCCGCGCTGATCAACTGGAACCGGCCCTTGCGGTACACGCCGTAGGCGATGGCCAGCCCGACCACCGCATAGATCGCCCACGGGTGCAGCGTCCAGTGGTACAGCGTGGTGGCCATTGCCTTCTGGACGGCCTCGGGGTTGCCCTCCGCGCCGGTACCCGGCGGGGGTGACACCAGATGCGAAAGCGGTTCGGAGACACCGAAGAACATCAGACCGATACCCATACCGGCGCTGAACATCATGGCGATCCAGGACACCGTGCGGAACTCGGGTTCCTCGTCGTCGCGGCCGAGCGGGATGTTGCCGAACTTACCGAGCGCGATCCACAGCACGAACAGCACGAACGCCGACGCCATCAGGGTGAACAGCCACCCGGTGTTGGACATCACCCACCCGAGGGCGTTACCGGATGCGGAGGCCAGCGACGCGGTGTCGAGGAACCCCCAGACCAGGAATCCGACGGCGATGGCCGCCGTGACACCGAAGACCACGAGGTCCAGGCGGCCCTCTTTGGCCAGCGCCTCCTCGTCGATCGGCACGTCGAGAATCGGGTGCGGTATGACGTCAAGCTCGGGCTTGACATCGGCTTCTTCGCTAGGCGAATTAATAGACATGGTCGATCCATCACATCGCGATCGGCGGACCGAGTCAACTTCCGCGCCGGGCGTCAGCGCGTTGATTCCAGCAATTCGTCCAGAGATTCGCGCAGCAATGCCGGCAACACATCCACGTCGCTCATGGCGTCCCGATCGGCGTTGATACCGAAGTACAGCATGCCGTTGTAGGAGGTCACCGCTATCGCCAGCACCTGGTTGGTCAGCAGCGGCGGTACCGCGTAGGACTCCAGCAGCTTGGTCCCGGCAATGTACATCTGCTTCTGCGCGCCGGGGACGTTGGTGATCAGCAAATTGAACTGGCGGGCCGAGAAACTGGTCGCCACCCGGATACCCATGGCGTGCAGGGTCGGCGGCGCGAATCCGGACAGCGTCACGATGGTGCGGGCGTCGACCAAACTTGCAGCGGTGGAATGCGATTCGGTGGCATGCGCGATCTGGGACAGCCGCACCACCGCGTTGCCCTCCCCGATCGGCAGATCGACCAGGAACGGCGACACCTCGCTGATGGCCTGACCCGGCCCGGCCGAGTCGATCTCGGCATCGGGATACACCGAGTTCGGGGCCATCGCGCGGACCGTCGACGTCGCGGTCACCGGCTCGCCGCGCGACAGCAGCCAGTTGCGCAGCGCGCCGGCCACCACCGCCAGCACCACATCGTTGACATCGCACTCGTAGCGCGCCCGCAGCGCGCGGTAATCCTCCAGCGGGTGCGCAGCAACCGTGAACCGGCGGTTGCGGGACACCGTGGCGTTCAGCGGGCTGCTCGGCGCGGTGCCGCGGGCCACCGTGCGCGCCACGTCCGCGATACGGCGCCCGGCGTCGACGAGCGCGCCGGCGTTGGTGGCCATCTCCTGCACCGACGCGCGCACCGCGGCGGCCTGCGCGGTGGGCCGGGTGACCCACTCCCCGAGTGCGGCCACGAACAGCTGCGAATCGCTGGGTTCGCGCGCGGGGATCCAGATGTCCTCACCGAATTCCGGCGCCTTCGGGGTGCGGTCGGCGATGACGTGCCCGATCTCCAGTGCCGACATGCCGTTGACGAGTGCCTGATGCGACTTGGTGTAGATGGCGATCCGGTTGCGGGTCAGGCCTTCGACGATGTACATCTCCCACAGCGGGCGGGACTTGTCCATCGGCCGGGAGCCGATCCGGGCGATCAGATCATGCAGTTGCGCATCGCTTCCCGGCGAGGGCAGCGCCGAACGCCGGACGTGATAGGTGATGTCGAACTCGGTGTCGTCGATCCAGACCGGACGGGCCAACCCCAGGCTGACCTCGCGAACCTTCTGCCGGTAGCGCGGAATTTGCGGCAACCGCCGTTCGACGGTGGCCAGTACCGACTCGTAGCTCAGCCCGCCGCGCGGCTTGCGCACGATCGACAGCGACCCGACGTACATGGGGGTCGAACTGTTCTCCAAGCGGTAGAACGCCGAGTCGGATGCCGACAGTCTCGTCACCATCGCGACAGCGTCCTCCCCTCACCCGGTGCGGATTCCCCGTCACCGTATCCGCCATCGTCCACTGCGCGCATCACGGGTGCACGGGAGCCCCGTCCAGCCGTGCGATCATCAATATGACTGTGCCTCTCCAGCAGCCGTCCCGTCCGTTTCCGTGCCCGCTGGAGAGCCCGTGTCACATGTCAGCAACCCCATCCGCCAGGTAGCCGCCGCCGCGCATCCCGCGGTGACATCGCCGATCATCGACTGCGAGCCCCCGGTGCGCGGTGCCGGACGCCCGGCGCCGCATCCACCCACCCTGCGCCCGCGCCCGCCCCGGCAGCCGCGACTGCCCGCGGTTGTCGGTGAGGTTGCGGCGCCGCCCGCGGCGGTGATGTTCGCCGATGCCACCCTGCGCCGCGTGCTGGAGGTGGTGGACCGGCGCCGTCCGGTGACCCAGCTGCGCGGCTTGCTGGCACCGTCGTTGATCGACATGGCGCAAACGCTGGCGCGGGTCCCGCAGGCCGGCGGCGCGGCGGTGCTGCGCCGGATCCGGCTGCGCAGCGTCGGTGCGCCGGCGGACGGGGAGGTGAACGCCGCCGAGGTGTTCGCCACCTATACGCGCGGGCCTCGGGTGCGGGCCATCGCCGCCCGCGTCGAACTCGTCGCGGGACGGTGGCAGGTGGTGGCGCTACAGATCGGCTAGCGCTTGCGGCCCTTGCGCGCCGCCTCGCGGCGTTCCTTGCGGGTCCCGCCGGTGGTGGCTGCGGCGGCTCCGCCGGAGCGCTTCACCTCGGCGGATCCGTCCTCGGCAGGACCGGAGTACGTCAGCGCGGGCTTGCCGCTGCCGCCGATGCCCTTGGCCTGCACGCCCGTCGGGCGTTCCTTGGTGGCCACCTGGCTTTCGGCCTTCTGCGCTGCAGCGGCGGCGAACTCGGCCAGTCCCTGCGACATGGGCGCGACCACCGGAGCCGTCTGCGGCGCGGCCTCGACTGCGACGTTGAACAGGAAGCCGACCGACTCCTCCTTGAGGCCGTCGAGCATCGCGACGAACATGTCGTAGCCCTCGCGCTGGTACTCGACCAGCGGATCGCGCTGGGCCATCGCGCGCAGGCCGATGCCCTCCTTGAGGTAGTCCATCTCGTAGAGATGTTCACGCCACTTGCGATCGATCACATTGAGCAGCACGTTGCGCTCCAGCTGGCGCATCGCACCGTCGCCGCCGATCGCGTCGATCTGCTCCTCGCGGGCGGCGTAGGCCCGCTCGGCGTCCTTGACCAGCGCGTCGAGCAGCTCGTCGCGGGTCAGTTCGCCCGGCTCACCGACGGCATCGGAGTCGATCAGGTCGTTGTGATCGATACCGACCGGGTACAGCGTCTTGAGCGCCTCCCACAGCTTCTCCAGGTCCCAGTCCTCGGAGTAGCCCTCGGCCGTCGCACCGTTCACGTAAGCGGTGATGACGTCGACCATCATGTCGTGGGCCTGCTGCGCCAGGTTCTCGCCCTCGAGGATCATCCGGCGCTCTTTGTAGACCACCGTGCGCTGACGGTTCATCACCTCGTCGTATTTCAGGACGTTCTTGCGGACCTCGAAGTTCTGCTGCTCGACCTGGGTCTGCGCGCTCTTGATGGCCCGGGTGACCATCTTGGCCTCGATCGGCACATCCTCGGGCAGGTTCAGCCGGGTCAGCAGCGTCTCCAGGGTCGCGCCGTTGAAACGCCGCATCAATTCATCGCCCAGCGACAGGTAGAAGCGGGACTCGCCCGGATCGCCCTGGCGGCCGGAGCGGCCGCGCAACTGGTTGTCGATACGCCGGGACTCGTGACGCTCGGTGCCCAGCACGTACAGACCGCCGGCGGCGATGACCTCCTGGGCCTCCGCCTTGGCCTCGGCCTTGATCTTGCTGACCGTCGGTTCCCAGGCGGTTTCGTACTCTTCCGGCGTCGCCACCGGATCCAGACCCTGCTCCTTGAGCCGCAGGTCGGCGAGGAACTCGACGTTGCCGCCGAGCACGATGTCGGTACCGCGGCCGGCCATGTTGGTGGCGACGGTGATGGCGCCGCGCCGCCCGGCCTCGGCGATGATGTTGGCCTCGGACTCGTGGTACTTGGCGTTGAGGACGTTGTGCGGCACCTTGCGCTTGGCGAACTGGCGGGACAGGTACTCCGACCGCTCCACCGAGGTGGTGCCGATCAGGACCGGCTGGCCCTTCTCGTAGCGTTCCACCACGTCGTCGACGACCGCGATGTACTTGGCTTCCTCGGTCTTGTAGATCAGGTCGGACTGGTCCTGGCGGATCATCGGCCGGTTGGTGGGGATGGACACCACACCGAGCTTGTAGATCTCGTGCAGCTCGGAGGCCTCGGTCTGGGCGGTACCGGTCATCCCGGCGAGCTTCTCGTAGAGCCGGAAGTAGTTCTGCAGCGTGATCGTGGCCAGCGTCTGGTTCTCGGCCTTGATCTCGACGTGCTCCTTGGCCTCGATGGCCTGGTGCATGCCCTCGTTGTAGCGCCGGCCCACCAGCACGCGGCCGGTGAACTCGTCGACGATGACGACCTCCCCGTTGCGGACGATGTAGTCCTTGTCGCGCAGGAAGAGTTCCTTGGCCTTGAGGCAGTTGTTCAGGTAGCTGACCAGCGGCGAGTTGGCGGCCTCGTAGAGGTTCTCGATGCCGAGCTGATCCTCGACGAACTCCACGCCCAGCTCGTGCACGCCGATGGTGCGCTTGCGCAGGTCCACCTCGTAATGGACGTCCTTCTCCATCAGCGGGGCCAGCCGGGCGAACTCGCTGTACCAGTGCGAGGCGCCGTCGGCCGGGCCCGAGATGATCAGCGGGGTACGGGCCTCGTCGATGAGGATCGAGTCGACCTCGTCGACGATGCCGTAGTTGTGGCCGCGCTGCACCATCTCCTGCACGGAGTGGGCCATGTTGTCGCGCAGGTAGTCGAAGCCGAATTCGTTGTTGGTGCCGTAGGTGATGTCGGCGGCGTAGGCGACGCGACGCTCGTCGGGGGTCAGGCCGGACAGGATGACGCCGACCTCCAGGCCCAGGAACCGGTGGATACGGCCCATCTGCTCGCTGTCGCGTTTGGCCAGGTAGTCGTTGACGGTGACCAGGTGCACGCCCTTGCCGGACAGGGCGTTCAGGTAGGCGGGCAGCACGGCGGTCAGGGTCTTGCCCTCGCCGGTCTTCATCTCGGCGACATTGCCGAAGTGCAGCGCCGCGCCGCCCATCAGCTGGACGTCGAAGGGTTTCTGGCCGAGCACCCGCCAGGCCGCCTCGCGGGCCACCGCGAATGCCTCGGGCAGCAGGTCGTCGAGGTCCTCGCCGCCGTCGACCCGCTTGCGGAACTCGTCGGTCTTGGCGCGCAGTTCGGCGTCTGACAGCTTCTCGACATCGTCGGACAAGGTGTTGACGTAGTCAGCCACCTTCTTCAGCCGCTTGACCATGCGGCCTTCACCGAGACGGAGCAACTTATCGAGCACGCTATTTCCCCTGTGGGTTGATGAATAGTGTCGGCGGGTCGACGCAACGGACCGAACGTGGTCGCTGCACACCTACCTGCCGCTAATCCATCGTAGGCGACCCGCCGAAATCGCTGCCTGAAAGTCTGCTGCGGGCGCGCCAGGACATGCGACGAGCCCCCGGCTTCGCAGCCGAGGGCTCGTGCATGGGCGGCGGCTCAGGCCAGCCGGATGAGTCCGTAGTCGTAGGCGTGCCGGCGGTAGACCACCGACGGCCGGTCGGTCTCCTTGTCGTGGAACAGGAAGAAGTCGTGCCCGACGAGTTCCATCTCGTAGAGAGCGTCGTCGATGCTCATGGGCGTGGCTTCATGGTCCTTGGTGCGCACGATGCGCCCGGGTTCGTGGGCGGGTTCGACGGCGAACGGGTCGTGCGGTGCGGGTTCGTCGACTGCTGCCAGCTCCGCGGTGGCCTCGTGTACCGAGACGGGTGTCTTGTCCCCGTAGTGGATCTTGCGACGATCCTTGCTGCGGCGCAGTCGTGCTTCGAGTTTGCTTGCCGCCGACTCCAGGGCCGCGTAGAAGCTGTCTGCGCACGCCTCGCCACGCACCACCGGGCCGCGCCCGCGTGCGGTGATCTCGACGTGTTGACAGTTCTTGCGCTGGCGCCGGTTCTTCTCATGATCGAGTTCGACGTCGAACAGGTAGATGGTTCTGTCGAAACGCTCCAGCCGCGACAACTTCTCCGAGACATAGACCCGGAAGTGGTCGGGAACCTCGACGTTGCGTCCCTTGACGACGACGTCGGCGTTGAGCACCGGCGCATCGGTCGATCGGTCGTGGTCGTCGAGGACCATGGTGGAGCTGTTGGTTTCCACGGAATTCGTTGACATGCTTGACAACTCGTTTCTGTCGGAAGTCGCACGCGCATCACGTGCCCGGATCGTCACAAATACGCCGTCGGGACGTTGCATGTCGCTGCGCCCGCCGGCGTCAGGTGTCGAGTAATCACCTCCAACC
Organism: Mycobacterium sp. P4_H6; assembly: GCF_056400845.1. Lineage (NCBI taxonomy): Bacteria > Bacillati > Actinomycetota > Actinomycetes > Mycobacteriales > Mycobacteriaceae > Mycobacterium > Mycobacterium sp. P4_H6. Next base: position 102,492 of record NZ_JBFUKN010000012.1, read on the forward strand.
GCACTAGGCAGTCCCGGTATCGCACGGGCGCCCGTACCGGGTGCCGCCGTGAGAAACACGGGTTGTTGGACCCGACGGTAGTCCGTGTTCACCTGACTGTGCCACCAATTTCGCAGACCTGTTTTGAAGTCTTCATCTGCCAGCAATAGAGCAGGCTGATTTCCCGGCCGTTTCATGCATCGGTCAGCGCCAGCACCGCGTGCACGTCCACACCCGCTGTTTGCAGGGCGCGCACCGACTCACAGGCGGTCGCGCCGGTGGTGACGACGTCGTCGACCACCACCGCCGGTCCGGTGACCGGCCGTGTCAGCCGCACCCGCCCCGCCAGATTGCGTTGCCGGTCCGCGCTGGACAGCCCCACGGAGTCCCGGGCGAAACCGGTCAGCCGCAGTGCACGCACCACCGTGATGCYGGGGAGATCCACGGTCGCCGCGAGTGCCATCCGGGTCACCGGGTCACCGCCGCGTCGGCGCGCGGCCATCCGCCGGGTCGGGGCGGGCACCACCGTCAGCGGTGCGCCGAGCAGTCCCCAGTCCAGCAGTCGGGCCAGGCCGGTGTGCAGGGCGCCGGCCAGTGGCGCGATCAGATCGGCCCGGCCGTGTTCCTTGACCGCGACGATCGCCTGCCGGCGCGCGGCGGCGTACCGGCCCAGCGACAGCACCGGCACCCCGGGGTCCAGGCGCGGTGTCACCAGGCGTGGCTCGGCCGCGCCCGCGACCAGCATCCCCGCGCAGGCCGGACACCACCGCGTCGAGGGCGCACCGCAGCCGCCGCACTCCAGCGGCAGGATCAGGTCCAGCAGCATGCGCCCAGTTTCGACCGGAGGTCCGACAGATCCGGCCGCCCACCTTGGCGAAACTCGCGTACCCGTCGTGAAACCGCCCGCGCGAACGACGGG
>NZ_JBFUKN010000013.1:0-102080 GCF_056400845.1 Mycobacterium sp. P4_H6
GCGACCTATGTGTTCCCGCCGCGGGAGAACAACTGCCCCAACCCGGCCTGTGACAGCGACACCCTGGCGTTGGTCCCGCTGTCGCGGCGCGGCACGGTGTGGAGCTACACCGAAAACCGCTACGCACCACCCCCGCCGTATCCCTCCCCGGACCCCTTCGAACCGTTCGCCGTCGCCGCGGTCGAACTCGAAGAAGAAGGCCTCATCGTGCTCGGCAAGGTCGTCGAAGGCACCCTGGCCGCCGACCTCAAGGTCGGCATGCCCATGGAACTGACCACCATGGTCCTCTACACCGACGACGCGGGCGTCATCCGCACCACCCACGCCTGGAGGATCGCCCAATGAGTGAGCCCGTCTACATCCTCGGCGCCGGCATGCATCCCTGGGGCAAATGGGGACGCGACTTCACCGAATACGGCGTCGTGGCCGCMCGCGCCGCCCTGGCCGAAGCCGGACTGCACTGGCGCCARGTRCAACTCGTGGCCGGCGCGGACACCATCCGCAACGGCTACCCCGGCTTCGTCGCCGGCGCCACCTTCGCCCAAAAACTCGGCTGGAACGGCGTCCCGGTCACCTCCAGCTACGCCGCCTGCGCCTCCGGCTCCCAAGCCCTGCAAWSMGCACGCGCCCAGATCCTGGCCGGCTTCTGCGACGTCGCCCTGGTCATCGGCGCCGACACCACCCCCAAAGGCTTCTTCGCCCCCGTCGGCGGAGAACGCAAAAACGACCCCGACTGGCAACGCTTCCACCTCATCGGCGCCACCAACACCGTCTACTTCGCCCTRCTGGCACGCCGGCGCATGGACCTCTACGGCGCCACCGTGGACGACTTCGCCCAGGTCAAAGTCAAAAACGCCCGCCACGGCCTSAACAACCCCAACGCCCGCTACCGCAAAGAAGCCACCGTCGAAGACGTGCGGGCCTCCCCCGTAGTCTCCGACCCSCTGCGCCTGCTCGACATCTGCGCCACCAGCGAYGGCGCCGCCGCACTCATCGTGGCCTCCAAATCCTTCACCGAAAAACACCTCGGCAGCCTCGCCGGTGTCCCCTCGGTACGCGCAGTCAGCCTGCAAWSCCCCCARTACCCCCAGCACCTCCCCGARYTRCCCGAYATCGCCACCGACTCCACCGCCGTGGTCCCCGGCCCCGAACGCGTCTTCAAAGACCAGATCCTCGATGCCGCCTACGCCGAAGCCGGCATCGGACCCGAAGACCTCTCCCTGGCCGAGGTCTAYGACCTGTCCACCGCCCTGGAACTCGACTGGTATGAACACCTCGGSCTGTGCGCCAAAGGCGAAGCCGAACAACTGCTGCGCTCCGGAGCCACCACCCTCGGGGGCCGCATCCCGGTCAACGCCTCSGGCGGGCTGGCCTCCTTCGGCGAAGCCATCCCCGCCCAAGCCATCGCCCAAGTCTGCGAACTCAGTTGGCAGCTCAAAGGCCAAGCCACCGGCCGCCAAGTCGAAAACGCCACCGTCGGCGTCACCGCCAACCAAGGACTCTTCGGCCACGGATCCTCGGTCATCGTCGCCAGATAGCCGCGTCAGGCGTCGATGCGCTTTCGGAACTCGAACAGCCGGGTGTCCGGCTCGAAAGGTGCTGTCTCGCCGTCGAACCGCTGGGACCCGACGCTGAAGTCCGTGCCGTCTTCGTAGTCGAAACCGATTTCGCTGAACCCGGCCTCGGTGAACAAGGTGCGGATGGTCGGTGTCAGGTCGGGTTCCCGGCGCGAGCGGGTCCACAGCACGGTCGCGCCCGGCTTGGCGAGCTGCCGCAGCCCGATGATCGTGCGCTGGATGTACTCGTCGACGACGTTGCCGAATATGCCGCAGGCCAGCACGATGTCGGCCGGCGCCAGCCCGGCGTAGACGGAGACCGCTGCGGCGTCGCCGGTGACCACCTCTACCCCGGTCAGCCCGGCGTGCTCGGCGGCGGCCCGCGCCGTGGCCGCGATACCCGGGTCGAGTTCGACCAGTCGCGCGGTCACGTCGTCGCGGCGGGGATGCGTCGGGAGCACCCCGATCACGTCGCGTCCCTCGCCCGCGCAGAGGCTGATCAGCCGAATCGGACCGGCCGGCGCATTGTCCAGACCGTCGGCGAGGCGGCGCTGAACATGACGCAACCTGCGGGAGATATCGGATTCGGGGTCGTCGTACTCCTGGTGCCAGGTAGCCCATTTCGTCATCTGCCCGAGGTTACGGCGCTCCACGCAGGGATCGGAAGCGCCGGTGGGCGGGCCCGGACGAATCCCCCGTCAGATCGCCGCGGCGGATAAATTCACGTCGAGATAAACGCCAAACCCGCTGCAGCTTCCCACTTTCTGCCTGCGTAACCGCCGCAGGTGGTGCGCACCCTGCCCACACCCGGTGGTCAACTGGACGGACCCGGGAATGAACGGAGGCACGGTGTCGTTGCGCACGACACCGACCGGAACCGAGGGAGTTCGACCATGCCCGCTATTGACACCGTGACGTTCGAGGCCGCTTGGCAGCAGTGGCACCAGGAGCGGGAAAGCTACTTCGCCGACCCGCTCGGCTGGGTCAGCCTGACCGGTTTGCACTGGCTGACAGATGAATTCGAGGCCGTTGCCGATCTGCCCGGCCGCTGGCGCGCGGACCCCGAGGCCGTCTACATCGAAGGGGTGCCGGGCACGGAACGGCTGGAACCGGTGGAGGGTGCGCCGGGACTGCTCGTCGAGGACGGGCCGCGGCGCATCGAGGTGATCCGGCGGACCGGGTCGGTGGCGTTGCGGGTGCACGATCCGAAGTCGCCGCACCTGGCGAGCTACCGGGGCATCCCGGCGTATCCACCGAGTGAGCAGTGGGTGGTGCCCGGAACGTTCACGGCCTACCCGCAGCACAAGGCCGTCACCACCGGCGCCGTCGTGGACGGTCTGCAGCACCACCACACCGCCGTCGGTGTCGTCGCCTTCGAGATCGACGGTGTGACACAACAGCTGGTCGTCTTCGGCAAGCCCGGCGGCGCGCTGACAGCGCTGTTCACCGACGCCACCAGCGGCGTGACGACCTACCCGGGCGTCCGTTCCGTGGCGGTACCCGCCCCGGGACCCGACGGCGCGGTGCACCTCGACTTCAACCGGTCCGCGAACCTGCCGTGCGCGTTCACCGACTACGCCACCTGCCCAGTGGCCCCGGCCGAGAACCGGCTGCCGATCGCGGTGACCGCCGGTGAGAAGAACCCTCGCTGACCGGCGGTTCACCAGAATCAGCCTGACCGCAACCGCTTTCACCGATACCGGTTGCGTTTAGGGTCGTGCGGGTGACCACTCCCGCAGCCCGATTCGGCGTCTGGGCCCTGGTGTACGGCACCTGGGGCGCCAAACAGCATCCACAGGAGCCGGTCGATGCGTCGTGGGCGCGCAACCGCGCGCAGATCGTCGAAGCCGACCGGCTGGGTTTCGACGCCACGCTGATCGCCCAGCACGAGGTCAACCCGTCCGGTGATCACTACGACCAACTCGAAGCCTGGACCGCCAGTGCGGCACTGGCCGCGGTGACCGAGAACATCGAGATCATCACGGCCATCAAGCCGGCGCTGTACCACCCGGTGGTCCTGGCCAAGCAGGCCCTGCAGATCGAGGAGATCAGCGGCGGGCGCTTCGGTGTGAACGTCGTCAACGCCTGGTTCCAGCCGGAGATCGCCCGTGCCGGACTGCCGTTCCTGGAGCACGACGAGCGCTACGCCTACGGCCGTGAATGGCTGGCCGTGGTGGACTCGCTGATCCGCGGTGAGCGAACCACGTTTCACGGCAGGTATTTCGACGTGGACGACTATCAGCTGCGGCCCGCCGGCAGGCACCGCACCCGCCCCGCGATCTACGTCGGCGGTGAGTCCGCACCGGCACGGGCGCTGGCCGCCGACTTCGCCGACGTGTGGTTCATCAACGGGCAACCCCGCGACGATGTCCGAGGGCTGATCGCCGATGTGGCGCGTCGGCCCAGGACCGGGTCGCCGGCCCGGTACGGCTTGGCGGCCTTCGTCATCGCCCGCGACAGCGACGGTGCGGCGCGCGATGAGCTGGCCTACGCGTTCGATCTCGCCGGCCGCGACACCGCCGAAACCCACTCGGTGCTGTCCCCTGCCGACCCGCACGCGCAGATGTTCAAGACGTTCGCCAGGAATCCGCACGTCGGGACCAACGGCGGCACCGCGGCAGGACTGGTCGGCAGCTACGACACGGTCGCGGAACGTATCGTGGCGTTCAGCCGCCTCGGTATCGATCTGTTCATGCTGCAGTTCCAGCCGTTCGAGCCGGAGATGCGCCGGTTCGCCGAACACGTCATCCCCCGGGTCCGGCGGCTGGAAAGGAAGGCCGCATGAGCGCGCAGCCGCTCAAAGTACTCGTTCCCGACGACCTCGGGGTCAAGGCGCTGAGCGCGTCACCCGGCGTCGAGGCCATTCGCTACGTGCCCGGCGATCCGTGGCCGTCCGGCCATACCGATGCCATCGTGGTGGTCGTCGGCCATGAGGGCGCCGCCGCGGTGGGCGCCCGGTTCACCGAACTGCCCCGGCTGCGGTTGGTGCAGACGCTCAACGCCGGGTACGAGCAGTGGCTGCCGCTGCTGCCCGACGGCGTGGTGCTGTCCAACGGGCGTGGGGCGCACGGTGGTTCGACGGCCGAGTGGGTGGTCGGCGCGCTGCTGGCGATCTACCGGGATTTCGCGCGCTACGGCGCGGACCAGCGCGCCGGGGTGTGGCGGCCGGAGTTCACCGACACGTTGATCGGGAAGCGCGTCGTGGTGCTGGGCGCCGGTGACCTGGGCGAGAACCTGGCGGCCCGGCTGACGCCGTTCGAGACCGAGGTGACGCTGATCGGGCGACTGGCACGACCGGGTGTGCAGACGATCGCGGATCTGCCCGGGCTGCTTCCCATCGCCGATGCGGTGGTGTCGGTGCTGCCCGCCACGCAGTCCACGTATCGCATCATCGACGCCGATTTCCTGGCCCAACTACCCGACGGCGCGGTGGTGGTCAACGCCGGCCGCGGCGGCGCGGTGGACACCGATGCCCTGGTGCAGGAACTGGAGAGCGGCCGGCTGCGGGCGGCCCTCGATGTCACCGATCCCGAACCACTGCCCGCCGGTCACCCGCTGTGGTCGGCGCCCGGGCTGTTGCTCACCCCGCATGTCGCGGGCAGCACAACGGGGTCCGAGGAACGCGCCTGGGCGGTCGCGGCCCGTCAGATCGACAGCTACGCCGCCGGTGAGGTGCCGTCGAATGTGGTGGCAGGCGGCTAAGCCACGCCGAGGTAGGCGGCCCGGATGCTGTCGTCCTTCAACAGTTCACCGGCCACCCCGGTGCGGGTCACCTCGCCGGTCTCCAGGATGTATGCCCGGTCCGATCGGCTGAGGGCCTGCTGCGCATTCTGTTCCACCAGCAGCACCGTGGTGCCCTGGCTGTTGATCTCCGAGATGATGCGGAAGATCTGCGAGATCACCATGGGCGCCAAGCCCATCGAAGGTTCGTCGAGCAGCAGCACCTTCGGCCGCGCCATCAGCGCCCGGCCGATCGCCAGCATCTGCTGTTCGCCGCCGGACAAGGTGCCACCGACCTGGTTGCGTCGCTCGGCCAGCCGCGGGAAGGTCGTCAGCACCCAGTCGAGTTTCTCGTCGTGCTCGGCCTTGGTCGGGAACTTCCGCCCGTAGCAACCCATTTCGAGATTCTCGATGATGGTCATACCGGGAAAGACGCCGCGTCCCTCGGGAGCCTGGATCAGCCCGTCGGTTACCCGCCGGTGAGCCTTGACCTTGCCGATGTCCTTGCCGTCGAACCACACCGAGCCCGATGTGAGCGGGAGCAGTCCGGAGATGGCCCGCATCATGGTGGTCTTGCCGGCGCCGTTGGACCCGAGCAGTGTGACCAGTTCACCTTCGTGCACCACCAGCGACACACCGTGCAGGGCACGGATCCTGCCGTAGTGCACCACGATGTCACGCACCTCCAGCAGCACCGGACGGGTATCGGCCTCAGGCGAGTTCGTCATCGGGGACCCCCAGGTAAGCGGCGATGACCTTGGGGTCCTCGCGGATTTCGGCCGGCAGACCGTCGGCGATCTTGCGGCCGAACTCCAGCACCACGATCCGGTCGGTCACCCCCATCACCAGCCGCATGTCGTGTTCGATGAGCAGCACGGTGTAGCCGTCATCACGGATCTTGCGGATCAGATCGATCAGGGCCGACTTCTCGCTCGGGTTGAACCCGGCCGCGGGTTCGTCCAGGCACAGCAGCTTGGGCTCGGTGGCCAGCGCCCGTGCGATCTCCAGGCGGCGCTGGTCACCGTAGGGCAAGTTCTTGGCCTTCTCCTCGCCCCGGTGCGCGATACCCACGAAATGCAGTAGCGCAGCCGACCTCTCGATGGCCGACCTCTCTTCACGGCGGTGCCGCGGCGACCGGAACAATGCGCCCGGCACCGAGGTGTGGTGCCGCGCGTCGGTGCCGACCATGACGTTCTCCAGGGCTGTCATCTCACCGAACAGCCGGATGTTCTGGAAGGTCCGCGCGATGCCCAGCCGGGTGATCTGGTGTCTCTTGATGCGCCCGATCGTTGATCCGTCGAACGTGACGGAGCCCGAACTGGGCCGGTACACGCCGGTGATCGCGTTGAAGCAGGTGGTCTTGCCCGCCCCGTTGGGGCCGATCAGCCCGAGGATCTCCCCGCGCTTGATGTTGAACGTCACCGCATCCAGAGCCGTCAGACCGCCGAACTGCACGGTCAGATCGTTGGTCTGCAGCAGGACTTCGCCCTCATCGACCTTGATCTCGCGGTGCACACTGGCGATCTCCGCGACGTTCTCGAAGCTCTCGGCGTCGGTCATTTCACCGGCTCCGTGTCCACCGGCTTGCTGCGCAACAGATCTCGTGCGGCCTTGGCGTAGGTGAGCAGATGCTGACGGGCCGGGAACAGGCCCTGCGGCCGGAAGATCATCAGCACCACCAAGGCGAGCCCGAAGAACAGGTACTTCAAATTGCCCATGTCGATACCGGCGAAGTGCACGCCGAGCAGCCGGTTGGGCAGGTACACGATGATGAACGCGCCGAGGATCACGCCGAGCTTGTTGCCCTGACCGCCGAGCACCACCGCGCACAGGAACAGCATCGAGTTGATGATGTTGAACGTCGGCGGCGCGACGTACTGCACCTGGCCGGCATACAGTGCGCCGGACAGACCCCCGATGGCAGCGCCGATGGTGAACGCCCACAGCTTGAACTTGAACGCGTTGACGCCCATCACTTCTGCGGCGTCCTCGTCCTCACGGACCGCGATCCAGGCGCGCCCCACCCGGCTACGCTCCAGGTTTCCCACCAGCAGCAGGATGCCGATGATCAGGACGAGACCCAGCCAGAACCACCAGGTGCCGTAGTTGGCGTCACCGCCGGAGTTGGACACCGAGAACACACCCTCGGGGTGCTGCTCGCTCTCCAGGAAGTGCGGGAAGGCAACCTCATTGAGCCCGCGCGGGCCGTTGGTGACGTCGGCCAGGTTGTCGGCCAGCAGCCGGATGATCTCGCCGAAGCCCAGTGTGACGATGGCCAGATAGTCCCCGCGCAGGCGCAGCGTCGGGGTACCCAGGATCAGCCCGCTCAGTGCGGTCACCGCCATCGCGATCGGCACACAGGACAGCCATGCCCACGGGGTGCTGAAGAACCCCGATGCGCCCATCTGATTCCACGGGCTTTCCGGGCTGGTCAGCAACGCCACCGTGTAGGCGCCGACGGCGTAGAAGCCGACATAGCCCAAGTCGAGCAGACCGGCTTGCCCGACAACCACATTGAGTCCGATCGCGATGATGGCCACCATCGCGAACTGGGCCATGGTGCCGCCGAAGCTGATTCCCGGGGTGTCCAGGAACGCCGGCGTGAACAGCGGTGACAGCGCGATCCCGGCGAACAGCACGATGCCGAACACCCATTTCTGGGCTCGGGTGAGGCCGTCCCACCAGTCCATGATCTTCGCCCAGCGGGTGCTCGGGCCGGTTGTGGAAGTACTCATACTCGCGCCTTCCCGAGGCTTTCGCCCAAAATGCCGGTCGGTCTGATCAACAGCACCAGGACCAGCAGGACGAACGCGACGACGTCACGCCATTGGGTACCGAAGACCGCCTGACCGTAGTTCTCCATGACGCCGAGCAACAGGCCACCGAGCAGCGCACCACGCAGGTTGCCGATACCGCCGAGCACCGCAGCCGAGAAGGCCTTGATCCCCAACAGGAATCCGCCGGAGTAGATGATGCCCTGCGGCACCTTCAGCGTGTAGAGCAGAGCCGCGGCGCCGGCGAGCAGGCCGCCGATGAGGAACGTCGTCATGATGACGCGCTCCCGCGAAACCCCCATCAGCGTGGCGGTGTTCGCGTCCTGGGCGACGGCGCGGACGCCACGGCCGAGTTTGGTGCGGTTGAGCGCCACGTCGGTGAGCAGGGCCAGCACCAGCGCTGACCCGATGATCACGATCGTGGTGTTGGAGATGGCGACACCGAACAGTTCGAACTGGGTCTTCGGCTGCACCAGCACGACCGGCTGCTGCGCATTCGGACCGCCGTAGCCGGGTATCAGTTTGGGCAGGATGAACAGCACGAACTGCTGCAGCACGAACGACATGCCGATGGCGGTGATCAGGAAGGTCAGCGCCTTGGCGTTGCGCTTACGCAGCGGCCGGTAGGCGATGAACTCCAGGCCCACCGCGGCGCCCCCGGAGACGAGCATCGCGAACAGCATGGCGACACCGAGATACAGAATGGTCAGCGCCACGCCCTTGTTGTAGGCGTTTCCGCTCGGGGTGAAGCCCAGCAGGATGTCGAGCGCGAAGTAGGCGCCGAACATGCCGAGCATGAAGATCTCGGAGTGCGCGAAGTTGATCAACCGCAGCACGCCGAAGACAAGGGTGTAACCGACGGCGACCAGGGCGTAGATCGCGCCCCACGACAGGCCGTCGATCGTCAACTGCCAGAAGCTGTCGAACAACGCTCCGACATTGAAGTTGATGTTGGCGGCCAAGTTCATCCGGTGGTGAGCTCCTCAGCGTGTGCTGGACGTACGCGGTGCGGGGGGTGTGAAGACGAAAGCGCGTCCGAGGCATGCGCTCCCGGACGCGCTTTCGCTTCAGTGGTTACTTGACCTCGTAGATCCAGATGAGGGTCGAGGTGAGCTCACCCTCGGGAGTCCACTGGTATTCGCGAGCCACACCCTGGCCCTTGTAGTTGCGGACGAAGTCCAGCAGCGCCGGACGGGTGATCGCGCCGGAGTCGATGCCCTTGAGCAGGATGGTGCCCAGGTCATAGCCCTCGGTGCTGTAGGTGCCGGGTTCGGTGTTGAACTTCGCCGTGTACTCCTCGGCGAAGGTGCCCGTCGCCGGGCCGCACGGGCAGGCCAGCAGTGCGCCCGCGGACGATTCCCCGGCCTGTTTGACGAACTCGTTGTCCTTGCTGCCGTCGGCGCTGACGAAGGTGCCTTCGAAGCCACCGTCCTTGAGCTGCTGCACCAGCGGGGCGGCCTCGGCGTAGTAGCCGCCGAAGAAGACCGACTCCGGAGCGGCGCTGTTGATCTGGGTGACCGCGGCGGAGAAGTCCTTGTCGCCCTTCTTCACCGAGATGTTGCACGCCGGATCCGCGACCGGGCCCAGCGTGTCGCGCACCGCGGTCGACAGGCCCAGACCGTAGTCGGTGCTGTCGTCGACGACGCAGATCTTCTTGTGCCCCAACGTGTTCTTCAGGTAGTTGGCGACCGACGGACCCTGCACACCGTCGTTGGCCAGCCCGCGGAAGAAGGTCTTCCAGCCGTTCTCCGACAGCGTCACGTTGGTCGCCGACGCGGTGGTGGACACCAGGCCGGCCTGATCGAAGACGCCACCGGTGGCCTTGGTCTCGCCGGAGAAGGCGGGACCGACCAGACCGATCGTGTACTGGTCCTCGACGATCCGCGGGGCGATGTTGGACGCCTTCTGCGGATCACCCTCGGTGTCGAACGGCTTGAGCTGCACCTGGCAGCCCGGGTTAGCGGCATTGTGCTGGTCGATGGCCAGCTGCACACCGTTCTTGATGTTGATGCCGAGCGCGGCGTCGGGTCCGTTGAGGGCACCGGCCATCGCGATGGACACCGGCGGGCAGGTCGCCTTGCCGTCACCGGCGGGATTGGCGGGTGCAGCGCCTTCGGCGGCCTTGACCTCGGCGCCGTTCTCGTCGATCTGCACCTTCTCCACGATCTTGAGGTTCGTCTGGGACGCCTCTTCTTCGGGCGTGCTCTGATTGCAGCCGGCAATAGCCAGGGCCATCAGGCCCGCGCTTCCGAGAGCAAATGCCTTGCGTGCCACGTGACCGCGCACGTCTCACCTCCGGTTCCATGTTCAGGTCGGCACCTTCGTTCCGGTCGGGACGACCGGGGCGGGGATGCTTCGCCGAAAACCATAACCATTCCGTCGCCCCGTCGCGTGATGTTGGACGACGCGTTGCGCAGATCAGCCCGGTTAGCCGGTCAAACGAAGGAACCGGAAACGCAGTCTTAACCGGCAGGGTCGGTCAGGAGGGTCATTTCTCGGCGCCGGAGGCATCCTCGGTCGGCGCGTCGAGGGTCTCGAGCACCACTTCGGCGACCCGCTTCATCGTGGTGCGACGGTCCATCGCCGCCCGCTGGATCCACTTGAACGCCTCCGGCTCGGTCATCCCCTGGTTCGCCTGCAGCAAACCTTTCGCCCGCTCGACCAGCTTGCGCGTCTCCAGGCGATCCGACAGGTTCGCCACCTCGTCCTCCAGGGCGGCGATCTCACCGAACCGGCTGACCGCGACCTCGATGGCCGGGATCAGGTCGGTGATGGAGAACGGCTTGACCAGGTAGGCCATTGCGCCCGCGTCGCGGGCCCGCTCGACCAGTTCGCGCTGGCTGAAGGCGGTGAGAATGACGATCGGCGCGATGCGCTTGGTCGCGATCTCGGATGCCGCGTCGATGCCGTCACGGCGCGGCATCTTGACGTCCATGATCACCAGATCCGGCTTCAGGCTCTCGGCGAGATCGACCGCCTCCTGGCCGTCTCCGGCCTGCCCGACGACCTCATAGCCTTCCTCACCCAGCATCTCGGCCAGGTCCATACGGATGAGCGCCTCATCTTCGGCGATGAGCACGCGGCGGGGTGCGGGAGCGTCGGTCATGACGCACATTGTCGCGCCTTTGTGGTCCCGGGGCGAGCTTGGGGTTAACAGTGCCTGCCGGGAAGGATGACTGTGCGCATCCATTAAGGTGGTAGCTCGCGCCCTCGTATCCCAACTGGCAGAGGAAACGGATTCAAAACCCGTGCAGTGTGAGTTCGAATCTCACCGAGGGCACCATCAGGACGCGGTGGGTGAAAACCGGCTGCACTCGCACACGTCGTCGGTGATGCCATCGACGAGGCGACAGCCGTCCGTGTCATCCCAGTGACACATCGCGCTGTGTCCGCACCGGCACATCGGCGACAGCTCACCTCCGGACCTGCGCCGTAGCGCGGACCAGACGTTAATGGGACACCTGGGCACACCCTTCCGGCCCGGGCGTGCGGTCAGACCCGGATCGCGTCGTACAGCCTGTGCCGCCAAACGTACGCTCGATCCCCGACCCGTGCGGGCGCTACCGGATTGGCATGCGTGATTGGTGCAGGCTCAGTCATTCGGCGTGATGACCGCGCGGCCTTTGATCTGCCCGTGGTGGAGCAGGTCATAGGCACGCGCCGCCTCATCCAGTGCGAAATGTTCGACCAGCATGCTGATCTTTCCGCTCTGCGCCAGGGCGATGACGTCGATCAGTTCGGGGATCGATCCCCAGAACGGTGCAGCGACCGAGCATTCGTGGGGCGGGCTGTGGAAGTTGACCGGCAGCGCCGCCGAACCGACCCCGACGATGGTCAGGTGGCCCAGCACGCGTGCGACGCGCGCAGCCATGCCGAGCGTCGCGTCGACACCGACGAAGTCCACCACCAGCTCCGCGCCCAGGCCTCGGGTGATGTCCTTGATGGTCGCGATGGCGTCGTCGCCGGAGACCAACGTCTCGTCGGCGCCGAGTGTCCGCGCGATCCTCAGCTTGTCCTCGGAGGTGTCCACCGCGACGACGGTTGCCGCACCGGCCAGCGCGCGGAGCAGCTGGATCGCCATCTGGCCCAGGCCCCCGGCTCCGATCACCACCGCGGTGGATCCCGGACCGAGCAGATGCAAGGAGCGTTTGATGGCGTGATAGCTCGTCAGCCCCGCATCCGACAGCGGCGCCGCGTCTCGCGGGTCGAGATCGCCGAGCGGAATCAGGTAGCGGGTAGCGGGAACCAGCAGGTACTCCGCCATGCCGCCGTCGGCGCCGCCGAGCCCTCCGGGGCTGGGCTTTCCGGGAGCCTGACAGTAGTTCTCCAGCCCCTGGCGACAGTTCACACACAGGCCGCAGCCCCAGGGGCCGTAGACGATCACCGCGTCTCCGGGTGCGAAACCCGTTGCGCCCGGCCCCATCGTCTCGACCCAGCCGGCATTCTCGTGGCCGAGGGTGAACGGCAACGCGAACGCCTGAGCGGGCGCCTCCAGCAGGTGCAGATCGGAATGGCAGGCGCCCGCGCCACCGACCTTCACCAGCACCTCCCCCGGCCCCGGCTCCGGCACCGGAACCTCCCGAAGTTGGCCCGGCCGTTGCCATTCGACGAACTGGAAGGCCTTCACCGCTATGGGTTCGTGATTCGGTCGAACTCGACTTCGAGGTGCAGTGGACCGCGGAATATCTGGTTCTGTCGATACGGCGGTGGGTCCACCACCAAACGCGGATTCTCCACACGCCGCAGGAAGGTCTCCAAGGCGATGTTGACCTCCAGACGTGCGAGCGGACCACCGACGCAACTGTGCACGCCACGCCCCCAGCCCACATGCTGGTTGTCCGGACGCTGGATATCGAACTTCTCCGGATCGGGGAAACGCTCTGGATCGCGGTTGGCCGCGCCGTAGAGCAGGTGGACCGCCGAACCTGCCGGGATCGTGGTGCCTCCCACTTCGATATCTGCGGTCACGCTACGGCTGGGAAAGAACTGCACCGCCGACTGCAGTCGCAGTACCTCTTCGATCGCCTTGGGGATCAATTCCGGCTTCGCGCGCAGCAATTCGATGGATTCCGGGTTGCGCAACAGCAGCAGCACACAGTGCGCGATGGTGTTCACCGTGGAGTCGTGCCCGGCGATCAACAACAGCATCGCGTTGGCGGCAGCTTCCTTCGGTGTCATCGGCCCATCCGGACCGTCCGTGTCGTTCACCAGCTTCGATAGCACGCAGTCCTGCGGCTCGTTCAGAAAACCCTGAATCAGGTCCGCCATGTAGGCCGTGAGCGCTGCGGTGCTCTCCTGCCCTTTCTGCTTGCGGGCCCGCCCTTCTTCGGTCGCAGCATCGGGCCCCATGTCGGCGCCGGCCATGAAGTCGAAAATCCAGCCGTGGAAGGTCGGCTCATCTTTGATGGGCACACCCAGAATCTGACAGATCACCGCGACCGGCACCGGATAGGCGTAGTCGTCGACCACATCGAATGTTCTGCTGCCCTTGGCTTCTACCCGGTTCAGCGAATCATCGCAGAGTGCCTGAATGCCTGCGGCCATGTTCGGGATCACGTGCGGCGAGTGCGGCGGTGCAAAGTGCCGCATCACCTGGCGGCGTTGCCGGTCGTGCTTGGCCGGATCGGACACGATCAGGCTGGGTTCGCGTCCGTACGCCTGCATGTGTTCGGCGCCGACGTCGGGACGTGCCGAGATCGGGCTTTTCGAGATATCGGAACTGACATGCGGGTCGTGCGCGAGTTGCAGCAGCTCGCGGTAGCCGGTGACGACGTAGACGTTGTCCGCCACCTGGACGACCGGGGTCTTGCGCAACTCGTCGAAGAACCGGTAGGGATCGTGCCGGTTCTCGTAGCGCATCGCCTCGGTCCAGGCGCTGGCAGCAGCGGTGGTCATTGGGCTCCCATTTCTAGCGGCGGGCTTTGGGGCGGAATTCGGCACCCCGCGATGTCGGGTCGTGGCCGGTGAGCACGACATCGGGAATCCCGGTCGGCTCACGTGGATCCGGGAATCGGGCCGACATCGGCTCCGCATTCGACGGCACGTCATATCCTGGCGGCGGGGGCGGAAACGGCGCCGATTGTTCGATCAGACGCGCGTAGTACTCCAGCCACTTGCCGTGGTTGAAGGTGATGGCGCCGACGATGCGGCCGTTCTTACCGAATGCCGCGGCGAAACGCAGATCCTCGACCGAACCCTGGGTGAACACGATCTCATCACCGAACGAGCACACGCCGACGCCCTTGATGTTCACCCCGAACTGGCCGGACCAGAACTGCGGCAACGGCAGGTGCGGGCGGCGGGCCCTCTCGAGGTTGACCATGTTGTGCGCCGCGGTCCTCGCGCCGAGCACCGCGGCGTCCACATGTTCGATGGCCATGAACTGGTACTCGTAGAGCACGTGTGGCGCCCGTGCGATATCGCCGGCGACGAAGATGTTGTCGGTCACCACCCCGTTGATGTCGAACGCCCGACACCCCGCATCGCAGGCCACACCCCAGAATCCGCTGGCGAGCTCGGCGCCCTCCAACCATTCGACATTGCGGATCGATCCCAGCGACGCCACCACCACGTCGACGTCGAGCAGGGTGCCATCCGAGAGCTGAGCCTGCCGCACGTGACCATCCGCGTCGCCTTTGAGCGCCTCGACGGCCACCCCGGTCCGTAGGTCCACTCCGGCATCGCGTTGCATTTTGGCGGCGATGTCTCCGATCACCCCACCGAGTGGGCCGACCAGCGGCGCGCTGGACCGTTCCGCGACCGTCACCTCGAGTCCGAGTTCCCGGCACACCGAGGCGATCTCGGAGCCGATGAAGCCGGCGCCGACGATCAGCACCCGTTTGGGCCCCGCCTGTAGCGCCTGCTGCAACTCGGCGGCGTCGCCGCTGGTACGCAGTGTGAACAGACCTTTGAGTTTCGCTTCCTCGGGGTTGAACCAGGCCCGCGACCGGACACCGGTGGCGATGAGCAGCCGGTCATAGGGCACCGTGTCTCCGTTGGCCAGCAGCACCACCCGGTTGTCGCGGTCCAGTCCGGTGGCCGCGACGCCCAGCCGCCAGTCGGCGTCGACGGCACGCAGCCGAGGGAGTTTGGTGTTGCCGGCCGGCACCCAGCCCTTGAGCACTTGTTTGGACAGCGGCGGACGGTCGTAGGGCTCGTGCACCTCGTCACCGATGATCGTCAGTGATCCGGTGAATCCTTCGTCTCGCAGGGCTTCTGCGGCGCGCAAGCCCGTCAGCGATGCCCCGACGATGACGATCCGGCCCTCGGCTTTGAATGTCCGGACCAGGTCGTCGATCAGCGACCTCACAGCGTCACCCGATCCGAGGGGGGATCCATCTCGGCGATGATCGCCTGCACCGGGCAGGAAGCCACCGCCCGCGCGACCTGTTGACGTTGAGACTCATCGGGATTCGGGTCGTAGGTCAACGCTTCCTCGCCGCTGAGCTGAAGTACCTCAGGTGCCAGGGGCACGCATTGCGCGTATCCGAGGCACCGATTCAAATCCACCACAATACGCACGACCGACTCCTATGAAAATGGCGTCGAGGGGCTGCTCGACACCGGCTCCCTCAACAGTTTTCGTTGGCAAGGAACTCACTCCCGACCGCCGGAACACTCCAGGGAGGGCTGACGCTACTCCACGCGCGTCCAGATCGCGCAGCATTGGTCCAGAAGTGCAACCAGTGGCCGAACATGTTGACCCCGAGTCGATCCGAACGGCCGAAACGCGGCGTAGCGCCGGGGTGAAGTCTGTGAATCGTGCGAGGAAACGCGTCATCGAGGCCGGCGCCTGTTCCCCTCCCGCACCACCGCTCGCATCCTGAACTGGACACCACGACCAGGGGGTCCAGATGACGCATTCACCTCACACCGTATGGCGTGTGCAGCCCACCCATGTGGATGCCGACGGCCACCTCGGCGCGGGCACTCTGCTGGAGTGGGTCGAGTCGGCCGCCCGTGGGGCAGCCGCCCGGTGGCATGACGGCGTGAGCGTCCTCGCCTCCGTCGGCACCTTCCATCTGGATCACCCCGTCGTCGTCGGAACGATCGTCGCGCTGCACGCCGATCTGGTCTACACCGGTCGCACCAGCATGCACATCCTGGTCACCATCCGTGCCGGTACCCCGATTCAAAGCGTCCAGTGCCCAATGGTTTTCGTGGCACTCGACGGTCGGGGCCACCCGGCCACCGTCCCGGCGTGGGCACCGGTGACGATGCTGGACCTGCAGCGCCACCGGCAGGCCAGGGTTCGGGCCGGGACGCGCACACGCATCGAGACCCTGATCGCCGCTGCGCGTTTCCCGGACAGCGACACACCACGCACCGCCATGCGCTTTCGTACGGGCCGCGCAGACGTCGACCCGGACGGCACCGTCCGCGGGGGTCGGGTGCTGCGATGGATCGACGAGGTCGCCTATGCGTGCGGTGCTGGGTGGACAGATTCGGACGTCAAAGTCGGCTACCTGGCAGGTATCCGGTGCACCGCACCGATCGGCGTCGATGAGCCCGTCGATGTCACCGCGCGGATCATCCACACCGGGCCGCGCAGCGTGCACTGCGTTGTCCGTTGCACGAGCGCCGATGACAGCGGAACCCGGCTTCTGGCAGAAGGACTGGTGGTTCTCGTCGCTCTCGACGCGCACGGCAGCACCCGGCCCGTCCGGCAGTGGCAGCCACAATCCGAACCGGACCGTCTGCTCGATCGGCAGGCCCGGGATCTGATCGCGATACGCCAGTACCTCGAACCCTTCCCCACGGTCGCCGAACACCGCAGGGGTGCCTGATGAGCGTGATCGAACTGCACGGCGGCCCGGCGACGCTACCGCTCACGCTGCACGGGCGGACCTACCTACTGGCCCACGACCGCCGCGCCCGCCGACTGGACCAGTACAAGCAATTGCTCCTGGGCTTCTCGCTGCGCGCGGCCATGCTGACCGACCTGTACTTGACCGGCCATCTGCGCGATGCCGAAGGGACGGCGCGACTCTGCAGCGGTGCGCGTCACTCCGATCCGGTACTGAGCGAGGTACTCAGGATGGTTGAGGTCAACGAGCCGAAGACCTGGACATGGCTGATCGCCGCCGAACAGGACAACGCACCGGCACTGGTGTGCCATCAGCTCACCGGCCACGGGTGGTTGCGGCTTGAGCGGTACCGGAAGCTGGGGATGTTCCCGGCCACCCGGCTGTGGCTGACCGATGAGCACATGGTCTCCCAGTTGGCCGCCCGCGTCGTGGCCGCGCTGGGCAGTGCCAGCGACGGCCGGCAGGCGGATCCACAACTAGTGGCGCTCGGGTTGATCGGCGAGATGTCGACCGTGCTACCGACCGCGGACCGGGCACGGCACGTCGAGCGACTGCGGGCGCTGACCGACGAGGCGATCCCGCCAATCAAGGGTCTGCGCGCGTCGATCGAATCCGTCTACGAGGAGCTGGACATCAGGTCCCGCGACGGCGTCACGACCGGCGCCGGGTGCGGCGGATGCGGTGGCTGCGGCGGCTGCGGTGGCTGCGGTGGATAGCTGATCACCGGGTAACCACGACGTTGGCGATCCAAAACACGTTTGCTACGCAATGCTCTCGCTTCACACGGGCCCAGCCGCAGAATCCGCAAGGCACCACCGACCGATGGTTCGCTTGCTCGTGAAAATCGCATTCCGCTGGAGATATGCGCGAATGTCGCTCGTTCGGATGACCTTGCCTGCTCCAGTTTTGCAGACCACGAGCATGTGATAGGAATCCTGACGGGGGCGTCAATAGTTCGCCATTCGGGTCACGGCGAACTCTGGCCAGTATCGGAGACCACACTGCCCATGGGCGCCCATCACCGTCGAAGTCAGGCCCGCATCCGTTCCGCGCAGCAGGGCTCCGGGCGCCATCGCGCAGCGCCCGAGCGCCCGAACGCGCCCCAGCACTGGCTGGGTCCGGTGGCGGCCGCGGCGATGTCGCTGTCCCTGGTGGCCCCCGTCTCGGCTCAGGCCAGCACGTTAATCTCCATCGGTGCGACCGGATCCTGGGACAACGCTCCGGTGACCGCGCTGCGGCAATGGCCGGCCACGCACGCCTTCGCCGACGACCCGGTGACCGACACCGTGGTGGTGCAGTACCCGGCGTCGCTGGGTTTCATCGGTATGCCCATGGGGGAATCGGTCGCCGAAGGTGCCGCCGGCCTGCTCCGCGCGATCGAGTCGATCTCCGGAAGAAAGATCATCGCCTGCGAAAGTCAGGGCTGCCTCTCAGTCACCCAACTGCTCGCGCAGTTCATC
This sequence comes from Mycobacterium sp. P4_H6, assembly GCF_056400845.1. NCBI lineage: Bacteria > Bacillati > Actinomycetota > Actinomycetes > Mycobacteriales > Mycobacteriaceae > Mycobacterium > Mycobacterium sp. P4_H6. The sequence goes on from NZ_JBFUKN010000013.1 coordinate 18,318, forward strand.
GCCGACGCCACCACCGCGCCCGCCGCCGAGGACCTGATCATCKTGATGATCGGCAATCCCGCCACCGCGGGCGGTGGCGCCTCGGCGCAGAACCCGGGTGGCTACGAACCGTTCTTCCGCATCACCTTCGCCGGAGCCACACCCGAAAGCCAGTACGAGACAGTCAATGTCACTCGCGAATACGACTTCTTCGCCGATCGTCCGGTGAATGACCCGAATGCCCTGACCGTGTGGAACAACCTGGTGGCCTTCCTCGTCGTTCACCCGATCTACGGAGACGTCGACATGGACGATCCGGACAACCTGGTCAAGGTGGTGGGTAACACCACCTATGTGCTGGTTCCGACAAAACAGCTGCCGATGCTGCAATCCCTCTACGACACGGCCGAAGCATGGCGGCTGCTCACCGGTCAGGCCGACCTGCTGCAGCAGGTCGAGGCGCTCGACGCCCGGCTTCGTGCCATCATCGATCAGGATTACGACCGCAGCGGCTTCCTGCCCAAGGGCTCGCCGGGGCAGACCGACACCGACGATGGCCCGGCCGACACCGATCCGCCGCCCGAACCGGAACCGGTGAACGCCGGCAATGATTCCGAAGGCACTGCCGCAGAGCGGGATAGGGACGATAGTCACGACACCACGGACAGCGATCGGGACAGCGGCAACGAGGCGGCACCCGACTCCCCCGCACCCGAAGAAGAGGACGGACCCGAGCGGCCGGTGGGCATGGCCGATGTCGACACCGACGAGGACGACCCGCACGAACCGGCGGATGATCGGTCCCCGACGGAGGATTCCGACGCGACGGCGGAGCCGGGTGACTCGCCGTCGTCATCGGCGCCGGATGCCGGCTCCGCACCGGATTCCGGGAGCGATTCAATCTGAGGATCGTGCAAGAAACAGACTGAAACGCGGAGCCGCCTCTTCCGCTTGTCGTGGTGTGGGTCACATGATTGACCCAACACAGACGGGCAGGTTGGAGCCATGCGATCACCACATCCGCGACGATGGTTGCCGCGTCGCCGTTCACGGGACGCCGATTTCGCCCGGTCGCGCGCCGCGGTGGCCGGACTCGAACTTCCGCCCGCGGTGTACAAGACCTGCCCGTGGCAGCCGCGGGAGCTCGTCGAGCTCGGCCTGCGTCAGTGGTTGCGTTGCTGCGCAGCAGCTTTGCGCGACAACGAGCATATCGGGATGCCGTCGCATGCGGTCGACGAGGCCTGGCACGGCCTGATTCTGTGCACGGCCCGGTATCAGGCGTTCTGCTACGAGGCCTACGGGCAGTTCATGCATCACCATCCGGCCGGTGGCGCGCCCGCGGGCAGTACGGCGGCGACCGAGCCGATGGATGAACAACTGCGGCGCACCGTGATCGCCTGGGAATTGGTCGCCGACCCCGGTGAGCGATGCGTGCTCTGGGATCTGGACACCCAGGTCGGCGTCGCCGAGCCCTGGGGTATCGCGGCCGACAGGGTCGAATACATCAAGACCGCTGCGGCCGGACTGCACCGCCATCCCCCGCGATAGCGACCGGGAGGGGTCCTACCATCAGCTCCATGAAAGTCCTGCTCGTCGAAGACGACGAGGGCGTTGCGTCGGCACTGACCGAGCTTCTCGGCCAGACCGGCGCCGACGTGACGTGTGCCGGCCGGGGCTCCGACGCACTGCACCGGGTGAAGGACTGCGATCTGGTCCTGCTCGACCTCGGCTTGCCCGATATGGACGGTCTGGACGTGTTGCGCACCCTGCGACGCGCGTCCTCGGTCCCGGTCATCATCATGACGGCCAGGGACAGTGACGGCGCCGTGGTGCTGGGATTGCGTGCGGGCGCCGACGACTATCTGGTCAAGCCGGTGCGCAAGGCGGTGCTGTTGGCGCGGATCGACGCGGTCATGCGCCGGATGCGCCGTGGCGTGGGCGAAACCGCGACACCGGCCGGCCCGGTGCTGGCCGGACCGGTCAGCATCGACAGGGAACGCCGCGAGGTCACGTTGAACAGCATTCCGCAGACCCTCACCCGCACCGAGTTCCAACTGCTGAGCACCCTGGCCAACCGGCAGGGTGAGGCCGTCAGCCGTGAAGAGCTCATGCTCGAGGTGTGGGGCACGGCCGTCGTCGGACGGTCGCGTTCGCTGGATTTCTTCGTCGGGCAGATCAGAGCGAAGCTCACCGGTCTCCCCCTGCAGACGGTGCGCGGATTCGGTTTTCGGCTGGATCCCTGATGGGGCCCCGGGTTCGCGCCGTGCTGGTGGTGCTGTTGCTGATGGTGATCGCGGCGCTCGCGATCCCGTTGGCGCTGACGCTGGCGGATCGCCGCACCGATGGGCTGGCGACCGAACGCCATCGCCAGTTGGCAGCGCTGGCGGAGGCCGCCGCCGCTCCGGAAGCCCCGTTGCAGGCCCTGGTCCAGCGGTATCGACAGGTCTACGGCGAGAGCCTGCTCGTCACCGACTCCGATGGCCGGACGCTGGCCGCCGACGGCCTCGACCCAGCCGATCCGGACGTCGCGACGGCGGCCGGCCGTGCCCTCGTCGATGCCCCGGCATTGCGCTGGAACGCCCTCCGGCCCTGGGACGAACACCGGCTGCTGGCCACCGCGGCAATCCGGCGCGACGGCGAAGTGGTCGGCGCCGTCGTGCTCGGGGTGGACTCGTCCGAGGCGGTCCGCGATATCGCGGCGGGCTGGGTATGGCTGGCCGCGGGCGGGCTGGCCATTCTTGCCGCGGCGGTGGTGGCCGCCCGGATGCTCACCCGCTGGGTGTTACGTCCGATCACCGGTTTGGAGCGGGCGGTGGCCGAGATGACAGCGGATGTTTCCGGTCCTTCCTGGGCGAGCGAAGCGACGGGATCCAAGCCGGCCGATGTGACCGGACCACCGGAATTGCGGCACTTCACCGCGGCTTTCAACGCGATGGCACAGGTCGTGCGGGCCTCGCTGGACCGGCAACGGCGGCTGGTCGCCGATGCCTCGCACCAGTTGCGCAATCCGCTGGCCGCCGTCCGGTTGCGCGCGGACACCCTGGAAACCTATGTGGCCGAGGAGGGGCTGACCACCTACAACTCGCTGACCGCCCAACTCGACCGGTTCGAGAATCTGTTGCAGCAGCTGATGCGGTTGGCCCGCGCCGAGCAGGTCAGCGGGAGCCGACAGGTGGGTCTGGCCAGCACGGCCGAGGAACGCACCGATCTCGACGACGTGATCGCCGAACGCCGCGCGTTCTGGGAGCCGGTCGCGGCACGACACGGGCAGCAGTTGCGTTCAGACCCAGTGAGTTCCGGTGCGCAGGTGCAGGTTTCCCGCCACGAGGTCGAGCAGCTTCTCGATGTCGCTGTGGACAATGCGCTGCGTTATGCCGGCGACGGCGCCATCGTCACCGTGTCCACCGCTTCCGCCGAGGACGCCGTCGACCTGATCATCAGCGATGACGGCTGCGGGCTGCCCGAGGAGGATCGCGCGCGGGCCTCCGCACGTTTCTGGCGCGGCCGTGACGACAGCGCGGGCACCGGGCTGGGACTGGCGATCGCCGCCGAAATCGCTGCGGGCCACGGCGGCACCATCTCGGTGGAGCAGGCCCCGGAGGGCGGACTGCTCATCCGGTTCCGCCTGCCTTCGGCGGGACTCCCGTCGTGCTGAGTCGTCGCACCTTCCTTCTCGCCGCAACGGCAACCGTTGCCGCGTGCAGTTTCCGGGGCGCACCGCACGGGCACCTGCGCCTGGCCGCCGGCGATCCGGGCGGAATGTATCTGGCCTTCGCCGAGTTGCTCGCCGCCCGGGTGCAAGCCCGGTTCCCGGATGTCGAGGTCGAGGTCGTACCCACCGAGGGCACCGTGGAGAACCTGGCGCTGTTGCGCTCGGGAGACGTCGATGCCGGCCTGGCGCTGGCCGATGTCGCCGAACGGGACCGGGTCACCGGCCCGACCGACTCGGAACCCGTCGCCGTCGCCCGGGTGTACGAGAACTACCTGCAGGTCATCGTGCGGGATTCGGTCGGTGTGCACCACGTGTCAGAGCTGCGCGGAAGGCGTGTCTCGTTCGGTGCGGCCCGTTCCGGTGGCGCGGCGACCAGCGCGGTGCTGTTCGACGCGGCCGGTCTGGCCGGCGACGTCCAGATCTCCTGGCTCCGGTTGCGGGAGGCGCTGTCGCAGCTGGCCGGCGACGGCATCGAGGCCCTGGTGTGGTCGGGCGGGGTACCCACGCCGGCGGTCGCGGAGCTCAATACCCAACTGCGGCTGCGGGTTCTGGACATCGGCGCGCTGGCCGCACCGATGAGCCGGATCTCCTCCTACCCGTATGCGGTCCGGCGGGTACCCGCCGGAGGCTATGTGCCACCGGGCATTCGCTCCATCGGCGTGCCCAACCTGCTGCTGTGCCGCAGGCAGATCGCCGAGGACCTGGTGGCCGCGATGGTGAACGTCATCGCGACCGAATCGCCGCACCTGGTGCCGCCGTATGTGCGCGGGTTGCAGTACCTCGACGCGCCCTCGATGATCCAGACCGGCGCGATACCACTGCATCCCGGTGCCGTCGGCGCCTACCGCGACCTGCACGGGTGATCGGCCCCAGACGCGGATCTGCCGCTGTGGGAATGTCCGAGTTCCCACAGCGGCAGTTCCTCGCCCCCTCGCGAGTCCTAGCGGTCGCCACCCGACGGCGACCCGGCCCCGGCGCGCTCACGCGTTGGCGTGGACCCGCTCTGGCCGCTCTCGCTGCCGGCCCGTACCGCGTGACGAGGACCCCGCGGAGTGCGCGAGCTCAACGTCTGGCGCGACTTCAGGTTGGGCACCACGGCCTGACGGACCTCCGGAGCCACGGTGTCCGTGGACTCTGCGGTTGCCAGGTCGTGGCTGCCGGCCAGTGACGTGGCGTCCTTGGGAGACACCGTCTCGGCGGCCTCGGCTTCGTCGGTGACCGTCTCGCCCACCGTCTCGGCGGAATCCGTGGTCTCCTCGGCCGGTTCGCTGACCGTCTCTTCGGTCTCCGTCACGTCCTCCACCGGAACCTCTTCGGTGACAGGTGCCTCCACGGTCTCCTCCTCGGTGACCGGCACCTCGGCGACGGGCAGCTCCTCGGTGACCACTGTTTCGGCCCCGGCTTCCCGGACCTGCTGCACCGACTGCACACCCTTGACGGATTGTTCTGCCTCAGAGGCGGTTTCGATAACCTGACCGGATTCGTCCGCGACTGTCTCGACTCCTTCGGCGCCGGCAGTCGGAAGGCCCTCCTGGACCCCGTCCACACCGGCACTGGCGGTCCTGGCGCTCAATGCCGTGGTCTTGGCCGTCGTCGCCTTCTTACCGAAGATGCCGCCGAGCAGGTTGGAGAAGATCGAACCGAAGGCGGTGAACAGGTTCGGGAACACGTTGAACATTCCCGTGAAGGCCTTCGAGATCGCCTTCATGAATGCGGCCAGGGGGTTGGCCGGGGGTGCGCCCGCCCCCGGGCCCGTGCCGGGGCCCGTGCCCGGGTTGGTGGGCGGCTTGGTCAGGAAGGCGATCAGTTCCTTGATGACCTGCCCGACCGGCTTCATCGTGCCGTCCGGACGGAAGATGCCGAGGTTGGCCTCATCGTTGTTGGTGGGCGGGTTCAGCCAGTCCTTGATCGTGTACAGGAAGATCGGACCGGCACCCTGCATGGTCTGCCAGAACTCGATGAGGTCGCGGACGAAGGCGGCCTGGGTGGCCTCGGAGACCTTGTTGGTCGGCAGGCCGTACTCGGTGATCCAGATCTTGATCTGCTCCTGGCCCTCTTCGAGGAAGGAGTCCATCAGTTCGCGAATCTTGTTCAGCTGGAAGAGCGGCATGCCCTCTTTCCACGGCAGGTTCTCTCCGACGGAGAACTTCCACTCGAAGTTGTACGGGTGGAAGGACAGCGCGTCGAAGAACCCGTTGGCGCCCGCTTCGTACATCTTGCGGACGAAGTCGACGGGGTTCATGGTCAGGCCCTGCCAGGTCTTGCCTGCGCCGACGACACCACCGATGACCGTGATATCGGTGCCGAGTTGCGCCGCGGCCTGCTTCAGCGCGGTGTAGGTCTTCTTCAGCATCTCGGTGTAGGCGACCGGGTCCAGCGTGTTCCAGAACTGGATGGAGTTGGGCTCGTTCCACACCTCATAGGCCGAGATCTTGTCGCCGTAGCGCAGCGCGACAGACTTCGCGAAGGCCGCAAACCGGTCGAAGTTGGCAGGCTGCCCGTTGATGGGTGTGCTGTTCGTCGCCCACATGGGGGTCGAGTTGAGCACCCCGAGGATGCCCATCCCGCGGGCGGCGGCGGCGTTGACCACCATGTCGAGCTGGTCCCACCGGGGGGCGCCGAGGCCGAACGGGGTGTCCGGGTGCAGCGGCTGCACGCCGGCCCACGGCACCATGATCCGGACATTCGTCACGCCGAGTGACTGCATGAGGTCCAACCTGGCGTTTATCTCCGCCAGAGACGTCGACAGGTACAGCTCCGAGTCGGCGATGCCAATGGTGGACGGGGACTCGTCGATCTGCGCGACCTGCATCACGTTGTAGGACCGTTGTTTGGTCAGTGGCAAGACATGCTGGGTTGCTGTGGCCGCGAAAAGTGCCGCAGCTATCAAAGCGATCATTCCTCTGACGGCAACGTGCCGGATGGGTTTCCGCATCTGGTCCCACATGGTGACTCCCCTTCTGACATGCGACGTTCGGACATTGACCTCGCACTCCGCATGAAATTAACCCATGTGACAGCAAATTGCGAACCTTACTCGAAAGTACAGTTCGGACCCATTTTGTTACGCACCATTAGCCATTTCTAGCAAACTCGTGTCAGAGACTGTTGCATTCGGATTGAGACGGTTCAATGCGGAACTGGCAAAGAAAACCCGGAACAAGATCGAGATCGGGCCGAGACCGGCTTGTGACATGAGTCACAGCAGTTTGCTGGCGAGAGCACGGATTTCGCTGTGGCGGTTCAAGATCACGACACGCCGAGACTTCGGTTAGCGAATATTGACGTAGACGTTAGCTAATATGCGGGCCTGTCCACCGAACGGTGGACATGACGCATCCGTCAATTTTTGGACAAGCACTGCCCGTCGCGCGCGCAGATCCGCCAAATCGGGCCCTTCGTCGCGGGGGTCCGGGAGTACGCTCCGTTGGTGGCTGTCACGGGGCCCCGCGGGTGCCTTCCCGACCTTCCGGAAGGCCGTCGGGACTACTCGGATGCGGCCAGCAGGCGACGGGCGACGCTGACCATCAGCACCCGGATTGCGGCGGGAATCGTGGCTATCTACGGCATCGCCGAGCTGATCCTGATACCGGAAGTACCGCATATCGGGGTGATAAATCTCGTCAGCGCAGCGGTTTTCATGGCCACTCCGCTGCTCTACAGATTCGGCCCACTGGTCGCCGCGACGGCATTCGTCATCGCCGCGTACACCTTCACCGTCTATGTCTGCAGCCAGCTCGGCACCGACAGCGGTCTGCAGTTCTACTTCTTCGTGGGCGCGGCGCTGATCATCCTGGTGATAGGCAGCGACCACATGGTCATCGCCTCGGTATTGGCCGCCTCCGGAGCGATCCTGGCGGTGGCGCTGGAATGGCTCGTCCCGCGCAACACCGGGGTGTATTCGGAGTCGGCGATGCGGATCAGCTTCGGCATCACGGTGGTCGCAGCAAGCCTGATGATGATCATCGTGGTGGGGTCGGCGATGCGCCGGATCGACCACGCGGAAAGTGCGCTGAAGCTGGAATTCGCCAAGTCCGAGGCGCTGCTGGCCAACATCCTCCCCGACAGCATTGCCACCCGGCTGAAGGATCGGGATGACTCGATCATCGCCGACGGGTACGCGGACGCCTCGATCCTGTTCGCCGACATCGCCGGCTACACCAAGCGCGCCAGCGATACCGACCCCGCTGACCTGGTGTTCTTCCTCAATCAGCTCTACACCGACTTCGACAGGCTCGTCGACCGGCACGGCCTGGAGAAGATCAAGACCAGCGGCGACTCCTACATGGTGGTCAGCGGGGTACCTCATCCCCGCGTGGACCACCTGGAGTCCTTGGCCTGCCTGGCACTCGACATGGCCCACGCCGTCGCCGGACTGCGCGATCAACAGGGCCGCGAGGTGCCGCTGCGGATCGGCATCGCCGCCGGACCCGTCGTGGCCGGCGTGGTCGGCTCACGCAAGTTCTTCTACGACGTCTGGGGTGATGCGGTCAATGTGGCCTCCCGGATGGAGAGCACGGACGTGGAGGGGCGCATTCAGGTGCCCCAGAACGTCTATGACCGCATCAACAGCAGTTATCTGTTCGAGGAGCGCGGCGAGGTCGAGGTGAAGGGCAAGGGACCCATGCACACCTGGTACCTCGTCGGCCGCAAGCCTGCCGAGCTCGCCGCGGGCATCACACCTTGTAGTTCTCCGAACTGATCAGCCAGGCCAGCTTCTCCAGCCCGTCGATCAGCTGGTGCAGGATGTCGGCGGTGGTGGGATCTTCGGCGTCCACCGCGTCGTGCACCCCGCGCAGCGTGTCGACGGCCGCGTAGACACGGGTGGAGATCAGCTCCACCACATCGGCGGTGCTGTGCTCGTACGGCGGGAACTGGGGCAGCGTGGTGGCGGCCGCCACGATGTCGGTGCGGCCGTCGGCCGTGGCGTGCAGGGCACGCATCCGTTCGGCGATGGTGTCGCTGGCCTCGCGGGCGAAGTCGACCAGTTCGTCGAGCTGCAGGTGCAGATCACGGAAGTTGGTGCCGACGACGTTCCAATGCGCCTGCTTGCCCTGCAGGTGTAGTTCGATCATGTCGACGAGGACCTGCTGCAGACTCGCCCGCAGTTCCGCCGAGGCATGAAAGCCCTGGATATCGGTATCGGGACGACGCTTTCCGGTGGTGATTGAGGTAGTCATGACTATTCCAACCAGAGCTTTTCTGGAATCATTCCAGAATTATGGCTCTTTTCGCTGCTGATCCTGCTGGGTCAGCAGGCGGGCGTATCCCGCACCCATGCCCAGCAGCACCAGCCCGACGACGATGAACACCGCGACCCGGAAGATGCCGTCCAGGGTGCCGAGGTCGAAGAGGAAGAGCTTGGCCACCGCCGCGGTCACCAACGCCATACCGCCGCCGATGGGCAGGGATCGGTCTGCCCGGTCGATCCTGGCGGCGTATCCGAACAGCCCGGCCGCCAACACGATCCAGCAGATCGTCGCGGTCATGTGCCCGGCCAGGAACCCACCGCCGGTGCCACCGATCAGCACTCCCGCGGTCACCGTGAAGACGGTCACCGCGTAGGCGATCACCACGGCGGCAACAGCCATCAGCACGCGCCCGGTATCGGCATCGCGACCGCGGCTCAGCGACCAGGTCTGCGCCAGTGCGTACACGGTCAGCAGCAGACTGGACACCAGCACCGAGACCGCTTCGGTGGTGGCCATCACCGAAGCGTCGGTCAGGGTCTCGGGCCCGGCCAGCGCCAGGAAGTAGATGCTGCCGATGGCGCCGAAGCCCAGCGCTGCGCACTGCGCCGCCACACTGTGCCGACCGGCGACGGCCACCACCACCGCCAGTGCCAGCAGCACCGGTCCGGCCGCTTCACCGTCGAAGGCGACGGCGACGGCCACCAGGACGGCGACTGCGGCCAGCGCCGCCCACACCTGGCGCACAGCCGATGTCATGCCGGGCCAGTTCTCGCCGAGCAGCAACACCGCCAGCAGTGCCGCCGCGACGGCCACGATGATGAGCGCGGCCGGCACCCGGTCGACCGCCGCCGAGACCCCGAGCACGGGTAACGCGCCTGCCGCGGCGAGCAATGCCAGACCGGTCCGATGTGTGCTGTGCGGCAGCAGGATCAGCGCCGAACCGACGGCCAGCAGCGCCGCGATGGCGGCGGCGCCGGCCAACCACGGCTGCTGGCTGGTGCCGAAGCTGGCGCCGACGAGCGCGAGCAGCACCCATCCACTGCCCGCGGCGGTGCGCGCGGCGTACATCCAGGTCCAGTCCTTGCCCAACTGAACCGGCAGCGTCGCCGCCGAGAGTGCCAGCATGAAACCGATGAGCAGCAGCGTGATGTCGCCGACGACCACCGGTGCCAGCACCGCCAGCGGTATCAGCACCAACAGGCCGAGATGCTCGGAATCCCATCGGCGGGCCAGAGTCAGACCGCCGCCGGCGATGATCGCCGAGATCACCAGTCCGGCCACCGCGGGCAGCCATTGATAGATGGTGGTGACGGCGATGACGTCGATATAGGCGCCTCCGATGCCGGTGGCCGCCAACGCGATTGCGCCGACCCGCCCGCCGGGACGGGCATACAGCCAGAGTGCGCCCGCGACAAGGCCACCGGCGAGCACGGCCCCGGCGGCCACCCGGACGGGCGGGGCCAACAGACCGGCCTGAGCGGCGAGCACCACCAGCAGCACGACACCGATCAGTGTCACCGCCACACCGGCCGCGGCCAGCGCCTTACCGATCCAGTTCTGCGAGGGCTGCTTCGCGGCCTCGGCATCCGGGGTAGCCCCGGGCACCGGCGTACCGGCCGCCGACGGCTGGGGCGCCGGGGCATGCTGCGGGTACTGGGACTGCGGGTATTGAGCGTGCGCATACGGGCTCTGCGGGTACTGGGACTGCGGATATTGGGCCTGCGGATATTGGGCGTAGTACTGCTGGTACTGCGCATAGGTCCACGGCACCGGCTGCGCCGGGGGCTGTGCGGCTGCGGGTGCGGACGCGCCGAGCGTCCCGGCCAGCTGAGTCAGTTCGGCCGAGGCGCGGGTCAGCTGCTGCGACATCGTCACGAAGTCGGCGGACAGCCGCGCGAGCACCTGCTGGGGTTCGGTCATGCCTGACATCGTCGCCCATGAGAGGCGCGGAACAGATGAGTAGGACTACTCGGCTGTGCTGTGTCCTCAATGTGTGGTCCGCTACTGGTCGAGGCCGTGCTCGATCGCATAGCGGGTAGCCTCCACCCGGTTGGCGACCTGGAGCTTGCGAAAGGTGGCCTGCACGTGGTTTTCCACGGTGCGATGACTCAGCGACAGCCGCTCGGCGATCTGCTTGGCCGTCAGGCCCTTTGCCACGTGGCGCAGGATCTCGGTCTCCCGTTCGGTCAGACTCGGCACCGGAACGCCGGCCTGGACCGTGTCGGGCTGCTGGGCGATGCGCCGGTACTCCCCCAGCACCAGCCCGGCCAGCCCCGGGGTGAAAACCGCCCGGCCGGCCGCGGTCGCCCGGACCGCTTCGGCCAGTTCGGTTTTCGATGCACTCTTGACCAGATACCCCGTCGCCCCCGCCTTCACCGCCTCCAGCACGTCGGCACGCTCGTCCGAGGCCGACAGCACCAGGATCCGCGAGGACGATGACACCGTCAGCACCTCGACGGTGGCCTGCGCGCCGGTGCCGTCGGGCAACTGCATGTCCATGACCACCACGCCCGGTTGCACCACCTCGGCCCGCCGGCGCGCCGATGCGACACCGTCCGCCGTGGCCACCACGTCGAAGCCCGCCTCGGCGAGATCGCGGGCCACCGCATCGCGCCAGATGGGATGGTCGTCGACCACCATCACCGTCGTCACCGCGTCGCTCATCGCGGCACCGTGAACTCCCACTCGGTTCCCCCACCGGCCGGAGCGGTCAGTTCCGCGCGCCCGCCCAGCGCCGCCAGCCGCCCCTGAATAGATTTGCTCACACCCACCCGTCCCTCGCCGATTGCGGCCTCGAGTCTGCCCGCCGGTATCCCCGGCCCGTCGTCGCGGATGCTGACCACCACCTCGTCGCCGAGATCCTCCAGCAGCACATAGGCACGGGCCACGGGGCCGGCATGGCGCGCGACATTGGTCAGCGCGTTGATGGTCGCGGCCTCCACTTCGGCGGCCACCTGCGGATCGAGGTAGACCGCGGCCGCGGGCACGCTCACCGATACCCGATCGCTGGCGTGTCTGCGCAACAGCAGTCCGAGGTCACCGTCGGCTGCCGCCGCCGCTTCGGGTTCGATGTCCACAGCGCTGAGCAGACGACGTAGCGCACGCTCCTGCTCGCCAGCTGCTTCGGCCAATTGTGCTGTCTCACCGCCTATTTCGCGGCCACGCCGGGCGACCATCGCCAGCACCTGCATCACCCCGTCGTGGACATGGCGGGACAGCCGTTCGCGCTCGGCCAGCGCTGCGCTGAGCCGTGCCGCCTTCTCCACCTCGGCGTGGGCGCGTCGTGCGGTGTTCGCGGCCATCCCGATCGCCAGTCCGACGCTGAGTTCGATGAGAATGGTCGGGCTGCGCACCAGATCCACCGCGATGGCGCCCTTGAGCGCGGCGGCAGTGGCCATCACCGCCAGGCCCATACCCATCCCGGCGACCGGGCCTGCCAGGATCGCCGCAGACACCACCGCGTTCGTCGCCCACAGCGTGGTCGGCCACGACTGGTTGGCCAGCGTCCAGTGCTCCGAGGCGACGAGCACCGTGCTGGCCATCAGCCCGACCACCACCACGGCCTCGGCCAGCACCCAGGACCGGCGCCTGCCGAATCCGCGCAGGTAGGCGATCCCGCAGGCCACGCTCCACGCGGTCAGGACGCCGAAGAGCACCCAGCCGAGCGCGGAACGCTCGAACTCGGCGTTCTTGGACACCTGGAAGTAGAGCGCATAGGTCCAACTGAGCAGCCGGAACACCTGCGCGGCCCGCCACAGCGGGGCGGCCGGGTCGACCTGCTGGTGCGCGGGCACGGCCTACATGACCTTGGACAGAAAGGCCTTCGTCCGCTCGTGTTGCGGGTTGCGCATCAGCTCGACGGGCTCACCGCGTTCGACGACCACGCCACCGTCCATGAACACCAGTTCGTCGGCGACCTCACGCGCGAAGCCCATCTCGTGGGTCACCACGATCATGGTCATGCCTTCGGAGGCAAGCTTCTTCATCACCGCCAGCACCTCGCCCACCAGTTCGGGATCGAGCGCGGACGTCGGCTCGTCGAACAGCATCAGCTTGGGGCTCATGGCCAGCGCCCGTGCGATCGCCACCCGCTGCTGCTGCCCGCCGGACAGCTGGGCGGGGTAGGCGGTCGCCTTGTCGGCCAGCCCGACCTGATCGAGCAGATCCATGCCTCGATCGATCATCTGCTTCTTGTTGAGTCGCTTGACCTGGGTCGGCGCTTCGACGACGTTGCCCAGTGCGGTTCGGTGCGGGAACAGGTTGAAGTGCTGGAACACCATGCCGACGTCGCGTCGTTGTTTGGCGACCTCGCGCGGCTTCATCTCGTGCAGTTTGCCGCCGCGCTCGTGATACCCGACCAGTGCCCCGTCGACGTAGAGTCGGCCGGCACTGACGGTCTCCAGGTGGTTGATGCAGCGCAGGAATGTCGACTTGCCGGAACCCGACGGCCCGACGAGCACCAGCACCTGCCCCTTCTGTACTTCCAGGGTGATGCCCTTGAGCACCTTGAGTGCGCCGAAGTCTTTGCAGACCAGTTCGGCCTTCACCATGGGGTGAGCGGCCTGCTCCGGTGTCGTCACGGCAAGGTACCCATCTGCGCCTTGGCCAGCGCCTCGAGTTGCTTGGTGGTCAGCTTGCGCGACGCGCCCCGGGAGAAGTAGCGCTCCAGGTAGAACTGGCCGACCATCAGCACGCTGGTGATCACCAGGTACCAGGTCGCCGCCACCAGGAGCAGCGGCACCGGTTCGAAGATGCGGGCGGCGATCTCCCGGGTGGCGATGCCGTAGACGTCCAGTGCGTAGGGCACCGCGGTCACCAGCGACGTCGTCTTGAGCAGGCTGATCAGCTCGTTGCCGGTGGGCGGGATGATGACCCGCATCGCCTGCGGCAGCACGGTGCGGCGCATCGCCAGACCCCACGACATGCCCAGTGCGGTCGAGGCTTCCAGCTGTCCCTCCGGCACCGACATGATGCCGGCCCGCACGATCTCGGCCATGTAGGCCGCCTCGTTGAGCGCCAGACCGATGACGGCCAGCGCGAATGGGAACGACAGGCTCTGCAGGTCGAACTCGAAGAACGACGGGCCGAACGGCACGCCCAGCCGGATCTTCTGGTAGATCGTCGGCATCAGCCCCCAGAACACCAGCTGCACGTACACCGGGGTGCCGCGGAAGATCCACAGGAACACCCAGGCCACCGCGCTGAGCACCGGGTTCGCCGACAGCCGCATCACCGTGAGGATCACCCCCAGCACGACGCCGATCACCATCGCGTAGATGGTCAGCTGCAGGGTGTTGAACACGCCGAGCAGAATCCGCTCGTTGAACAGGTACTCGGCGAAGGTGGACCAGCCGTAGGCCGGATTGGTGGCGGCCCCGTAGAGGAAGAGGCCGACCACGACGATGATGACGGTCGCCGCCACCCACCTCCAGGGATGGCGCAGCGGTACCGCGTCGATGGCTTGCGCTGTGTCGGACGGTGGCGGCGAACCGGCATCACTCATAGGTGTCGCGTGCTCCTAGGAAACCGCGCCGTTGATCACCGGCTTGTCGATCATGCCCTCTTCCAGGCCCCAGTTCGCGGCGATCTCCTTGTACTTACCGGACTCGATCAGGTGCTCGAGCGCCTGCAGCAGGGACTGCGCCAGCGGCGATTCCTTCTCCACCGGCCAGCCGTAGGGCGCGGAGTCGAAGGTCTCACCGGCCTGCTCGAGCTTGCCGTTGGTCTGCTTGATCGCGTACAGCGTCACCGGGGAGTCGGCCGACATCGCGTCGGCCTGCCCCAGCACGACGGCGTTGGTGGCCGCGTCCTGGCTGTCGAACGGAATGATCTCGATGGGCGGCTGCCCGGCGTCGGTGCACTTCGTGTTGCGCGCGGGAAGCTCTTCGGTTTCCTGCACCGTGGTCGCCTGCACCGCGACCTTCTTCCCGCAGGCGTTCTCCGGGTCGATGGCGCCGCCCGCCGGCTGCGCCCACAAGGTGCCTGCGGAGAAGTAGGTGACGAAGTCGACCTGCTGCTCGCGCTCCTTGCTGTCGGTGAACGACGACATGCCGACGTTGAAGGTTCCGCCCTGGATGGACGGAATGATCTTCGCGAAATCGGACTCACGGTATTCCGGGGTCAGCCCGAGTGTGCCGGCGACGGCGTTCATCAGGTCGACGTCGAACCCGACGATCTTGCCGGCCTCGTCCTTGAACTCGTTGGGCGCGTAAGGGATGTTCACCCCGACGATCAGTTTGCCCGAAGCCTTGATCGCTTCCGGGACGGTGTTCGCGATCTCCTCCACCTTGTCGGCCGGCGCGGCCGCGGTCGGCGACTCTTCACCACCGCTCGGCTCCGAGCTCGAACAGCCGGACAGCGCCAGGGCGCCGGTCGCGGCGAAGACGGCCGCGATGCGCCAGAGCTTGTTCCGGTCCTGGATTCCACCAAACACGGTATCCCTCTACTTTCTCGTATGAGTTGTCACAGTCTCGTCTGTCGACATCTCCAGCCAAGGACGTTAACGACCGATGGCCCAGCGCGCAGCGCCGGTAACGGAACAGTAGTGGAGCCGTAACGTCGAAGCAGGAGAACGCGGCAGTCCTCATCAAATTGCAGCGACTCCGGCATACCCTTCGGGCCTGCGGAATCAGTACCACGGGCTTGGACATGGCTACTGTCGCGGGCGGTTTCGCGCCATGGGCGGGTTTGCCCGGCTACCCGCAGCGAGCGGGAATCCGGACCGCCCGGCCCCAGCCTGTGCGACACTCACCGCATGCAAACCGCTGCTCCCCCAACCTTGTTGCCGCAACTGTGGAAGTCGACCCTGATCTCGGGTGTGCTGGCAGTGGGACTCGGCGTCGCCGTCGTCGCGTGGCCGGGTATCTCCATCCTGGTGGCCGCCATCTTCTTCGGCGCCTACCTGCTCGTGACCGGTATTGCACAGGTGGTGTTCGCCTTCAGCCTGCACGTGTCGGCCGGCGGTCGGGTGTTGCTGTTCATCAGCGGTGCCGCATCGGTGATCCTTGCGGTGCTGTCGTTCCGGCACCTGTTCGACGCGGTACTGCTGCTGGCCATCTGGATCGGCATCGGCTTCATCTTCCGCGGCGTCGCGACGGCGGTGTCGGCGATCAGCGACCCGACGCTGCCGGGCCGCGGCTGGAACATCTTCGTCGGCGTGATCAGCCTGATCGCCGGCATCGTGGTGCTGGCCTCGCCCTTCGAGTCCATCGGCACACTGGCGCTGGTCACCGGGATCTGGCTGATCGTCATCGGTGTCATGGAGGTCATCACCGCCTTCGGTATCCGGTCCGCAGGCAAGAAACTCTCCCCGACCACACCCACCACACCGGCGGAGCCGCCCGCCGAGCCGCCGGCACCCGCGGTGGCGGCACCGACCAGCTGAGTAATCCGCGCCACGATTACTGGGCATGTGGACAGGGGGACTACTACACTCTGTCGTAGTCGAGCAATGGAGCTCGATCCGCAGCCGAGAAGTTGGTGCACATGGAAGCGCTCGACGTCGCACGGTGGCAGTTCGGAATCACCACCGTCTACCACTTCATCTTCGTGCCGCTCACGATCGGCCTGGCACCGCTCATCGCGGTGTTCCAGACGTTGTGGGTCATCACCGACAACACCGCCTGGTACCGGCTGACCCGGTTCTTCGGCAAGCTCTTCCTGATCAACTTCGCGCTCGGCGTGGCCACCGGCATCGTTCAGGAATTCCAGTTCGGGATGAACTGGAGCGAGTACTCACGATTCGTCGGTGACGTCTTCGGCGCACCGCTGGCCATGGAGGGCCTGGTCGCCTTCTTCTTCGAGTCGACCTTCCTGGGCCTGTGGATCTTCGGCTGGACCCGGCTCCCCAAGCTGGTCCATCTGGGGTGTATCTGGATCGTCGCGTTCGCCGTCAACGCGTCGGCGTTCTTCATCATCGCCGCGAACTCCTTCATGCAGCACCCGGTCGGTGCGCGGTACAACCCGGAGACCGGACGCGCGGAACTGACCAGCATCGTCGAACTGTTCACCAACAACACTGCGCTGGCGGCCTTCCCGCATGCGGTGGCCGGCGCATTCCTGGTGGCCGGGACCTTCGTCGCGGGCGTCTGTGCGTGGTGGATGGTGCGCGACCCGGACAACCCCGATGCCCGCACCATGCACCGGCCCGCCGCGATCCTGGGCTGTCTCGTCGCGTTCGTCGCCGCGGCCGGGCTGGCCTACACCGGCGACGTCCAGGGCAAGCTGATGTTCCAGCAGCAGCCGATGAAGATGGCCTCGGCCGAATCGTTGTGCCACACCGAGGTCGACCCCGACTTCTCCGTCCTCACCGTCGGCACGCACAATAACTGCGACAGCGTGACCCACCTCATCGAGGTGCCCTATGTGCTGC
This sequence comes from Mycobacterium sp. P4_H6, assembly GCF_056400845.1. Lineage (NCBI taxonomy): Bacteria > Bacillati > Actinomycetota > Actinomycetes > Mycobacteriales > Mycobacteriaceae > Mycobacterium > Mycobacterium sp. P4_H6. The sequence goes on from NZ_JBFUKN010000013.1 coordinate 35,572, forward strand.
CGTTCCTGGCCGAGGGCAAGTTCAATGGCGTCGAACTGCAGGGCGTGCAGGACCTGCAGGCCGAGTACGAGCAGAAGTTCGGCCCCGGCGACTACCGGCCCAATCTGTTCGTCACCTATTGGTCGTTCCGCGCCATGATCGGCTTCCTCGCGGTGCCAATGCTTTTCGCGATGACCGCGCTGTGGCTCACCCGCGGTGGCCGGATACCCCGGCAGCGGTGGTTCGCATGGTTCGCACTCGCGACGCTGCCGACACCGTTCCTGGCCAACAGCGCCGGCTGGGTGTTCACCGAGATGGGCCGCCAGCCATGGGTGGTCGCGCCCAACCCGACCGGCGATCCGGTGCTGCGACTCACTGTCTCCCAGGGTGTGTCGCACCATTCCGCGGGCATGGTGCTGACCTCACTGATCATCTTCACCGCGATCTATGCCGTGCTGGCGGTGATCTGGTTCTGGCTGATCCGGCGCTATGTGGTCGAGGGCCCGCTGGAGCACGACACCGAACCCATCCCACCGACCCCGCCCGGCGAGGACGAGGTCGCACCACTCTCGTTCGCGTATTAGGAGGCGCACCATGAATCTCCAGATTTTCTGGTTCGTCACACTGGCGGTGCTGTTCGTGGGCTTCCTGGTGCTGGAGGGTTTCGACTTCGGTGTCGGCATGCTGATGGCCGTCTTCGGCCGGACAGCCGTAGGCGACTCCGAGAAGCACCGGCGCGCGGTACTCAACACCATCGGCCCGGTCTGGGATGGCAACGAGGTTTGGCTGATCACCGCAGGCGGTGCCATGTTCGCGGCGTTCCCCGGCATGTACGCCACCATGTTCTCCGGCCTCTACCTACCGCTGCTGGCCATTCTGGTCGCGATGATCGTCCGGGTCTGCGCCATCGAATGGCGCGGCAAGGTCGACGATCCGACCTGGCGCCGCCGGGCCGATATCGCCATCGCGGTCGGGTCCTGGGTGCCCGCGGTGCTGTGGGGCGTCACCTTCGCCGCGCTGCTGCGCGGCCTGCCCGTGGACGCCGACCACCAGATCGCGCTGGGCTTCGGCGACGTGCTCAACCCATACACGATCCTGGGCGGGCTCTCGACGTGCGGGCTGTTCCTGCTGCACGGCTCGGTGTTCGTGACGCTGAAAACCGAAGGCGCAGTGCACGCCGACGCCCGTCGCTACTCCCGCCGGCTGGCGCTGCCGGTGACCGCGGTACTGCTGGTCTTCGGGCTGTGGACACAACTGTCCTACGGCACCCACTGGACCTGGCTGGTGCTCGGTTTCGCGGTGGTGTGCCAGCTGAGCGTGATCATGCTGGTTTTCACCGACGGTGGTGACGGGCTGGCGTTCAGTTGCACGGCCGCCGTGGTGATCGCCGTGGTGGTGCTGATCTTCGGCAGCCTGTATCCCAACCTCATCCCGTCGTCGCTGGATCCGGCCTGGAGCCTGACCATCTACAACGCGTCATCCTCGGCCTACACGCTGAAGATCATGACCTGGGCGGCGGTCCTGGTCACCCCGCTGGTGCTCGTCTACCAGGGCTGGACCTACTGGGTGTTCCGGCAACGCATCTCGGCCGAACGGATACCGGACCCCGCGGGCCTGTCCCCGCGGATACCGTGACGCTCGGCAGCACCCCGGGACTGCGCCGCTACCTCGCCGCGGCGGTACTGTACGGCGCGGTGATCGCGGCCGCCACCGTGGCCGGGGCCTGTGTGCTGGCCCGGGTGGTCGCCGGGATCATCACCGACCCGGCAACCCGCACGCTCGGGCACTGGACCGCCGAGCTGACGATGCTGGCCGGCGTGTGGGCGGCACGGGTGGTCGCCCAACGCCTTCAGGCCGGACTGAGCCAGCGAGCGGCGACCGCGGTGATCGGCGAGCTGTCCGCCAGCGTATTGCGGACGGTGACCGCGCTACCCCCGCAACGCTTGCAGGCGGTGCGCGACGAGGCCACCGTGGTGATCACCCGGGGACTGGACGGGCTGCGGCCCTACTTCACCGGCTACCTGCCCGCGGTCATCTCGGCCGGAATCCTGACCCCGGCAACGGTGGTGGTGCTCGCCGCGACAGATCTACAGGCCGCTGCCGTGGTGGCGGTGGCGCTACCGCTCATCCCGTTGTTCATGGTGCTCATCGGACGGCTGACCGCCGACCGGTCCGCCGCGGCGCTCACCGCCATGACGACCCTGCAGTCCCGGTTGCTCGATCTCGTCGCCGGGATACCGACCCTGCGCGCACTGGGACGGGCATCGGGTCCCGCCCACCGCATCTCGGAATTGAGTGCTGCACATCGCCGTTCGGCAATGGAGACACTGCGCATCGCCTTTCTGTCGGCGGCCGTGCTCGAGCTGATCGCCACCCTGGGCGTCGCGCTGGTCGCGGTGAACGTCGGCCTGCGACTGGTGTTCGGGGAGATGCCGCTCGTCGCGGCTCTGACGGCGCTGCTGCTGGCACCGGAGGTGTTCTGGCCGTTGCGCAGGGTCGGCGTGCAGTTCCACGCCGCCCAGGACGGCAAGGCCGCCGCCGACGCCGCGCTGGCACTGATCGACGACGAACCTCGGCGGCCCGCCGGAACCCGGGCGCCGGCCGACTCACGGATCGGGATCGAGCTCCAGGAGCTGTCGGTCGCCGGGCGGGATGGCCTGGCGCCCGACGGCCTCAGCGCCGCCATCGGGCCGGGCCGCGTCACCGTGCTCACCGGGCCCAACGGCAGCGGGAAGACCACGGCGTTGACAGCCATTCTCGGGTTGACCGCGCCCACCGCGGGCCGGGTCCTGATCGACGGTGTGGACATCGCCGACATCGACCTGGCGCAGTGGTGGAGCCGCATCTCCTGGCTGCCGCAGCGCCCCGCGCTGCTGCCCGGCACGGTACGCAGCAACCTGGAGCTGTTCGGCCCCCTGCCCGATATCGACGGTGCCTGCCGCGCCGCGGGATTCGACGAGGTGCTGGCCACCCTGCCCGCCGGCCTCGACGAGGTGATCGGGCGCGGCGGCACCGGCTTGTCGCTGGGGCAGCGTCAACGCCTCGGGCTGGCGCGGGCGCTGGGATCGACCGCGCCGGTGCTGCTGCTCGACGAGCCGACCGCACACCTCGACGGCGAGGCGGAATCCCGCGTGCTGTCCGCGATCTCGGCCCGGGCCGCAGCCGGAGCGACCGTGTTGGTGGTCGGCCACCGCGGACCGGTGCTGTCCGTCGGCGATGATGTCGTACAACTCGGTGGTGCCCATGTCCACCCGTGATGTGTGGCGCCTCCTTGAACCCCGGCTCCCCCGGCTGCTCCTCGCGGTGTTGTTCGGCACCCTGGCGCTCGGCAGCGCCCTGGCCCTGGCCACCGTCGCGGCCTGGCTGATCACCCGCGCCTGGCAGATGCCGCCGGTGCTCGACCTGACGGTGGCCGTCGTGGCGGTGCGGGCACTCGGCATATCCCGCGGAGTGTTCAGTTACTGCGAACGACTTGCCATTCACGACACCGCTTTACGCGCCGCGGGCAACACCCGGGTCGGCCTGTACCGCAGGCTGGTCGACGTGCCGCCGGAGACCGCGCTGCGGTTGCACAGCGGTGATCTGGTGGCCCGGGTCGGCGCCTCGGTCGATGACCTCGCCGATGTACTGGTGCGCGCCATCCTGCCGATCTGCGTGGCCGCGGTGCTCTCCGGCGCCGCGGTCATCATCATCGCGCTGATCTCGCCGGTGGCCGCGGCGGTCCTCGCGGCCTGCCTGCTGGTGGCCGGCGTGGCCGCGCCCTGGCTGTCGGGGCGCGCCGCCGTCGCCACCGAAGCACTTGCGGCCGAGCATCACAGCGCCCGCGATACCGCGACCCTGCTGGCGCTGGAACACGCGGCCGAACTGCGGGTGGCCGGCCGTCTCGATCGGGTGATCGCCGAATCTGTGCGCGAGCACCGCGATCTGGGCCGAGCCCAGGACCGGGCAGCGGCACCCGCCGCGGCCGCGGGTGCGGTATCCACGGCCGCGGTGGGCATTTCGGTGCTCGGAGCCGTCATCGTCGGGATCATGATCGGCGGACACACCAGCCCGATGTCACTGGCCATCCTGATGCTGGTGCCGCTGTCGGCTTTCGAGGCCACCGCCGCGCTACCCGCCGCAGCCGCCCAGCTGGTGCGCTCCAGGATCGCCGCCCACCGGCTCACCGACCTCACGGCAACACCGGCGTCCACCCGGTCGCGACCCGAAACCGGCCGGGTGAGCCTGTCCCCCGGCGACAGGCTTGCCGTCCTGGGCCCGAGCGGATGCGGGAAGACCACCATGCTGATGTCCATCGCCGCCGGATACCCCGAGACCCCGCTCACCGCAGCGTTCTTCGCCGAGGACGCCCACCTGTTCGACACCACCGTGCGGGACAACCTGCTGGTGGGCCGCGGAGACGCCACCGACGATCAGCTGACCGCGGCACTGCACGACGTCGGGCTGGGCGACTGGCTGGCCGGGCTGCCCGACGGCCTGTCGACCATGCTGGCAGGCGGGGCGGCCGCCGTCTCGGCCGGGCAACGTCGCCGTCTGCTGCTGGCCAGAGCGCTCATCTCCGACTTCCCCATCCTGCTGCTCGACGAGCCGACCGAGCATCTCGACGCCGCCGACAGTGATCGCCTGCTCACCGAGTTGCTCACCCCGGGCGGTCTGCTCGCCGCCGACCGGACCGTCGTCGTCGCCACCCATCATCTGCCCGCCGAACTGCATTGCCCGGCCATCCGGCTGGGCCGGTAGCCTCACGCTATGAGCTCCCCCGGGCCGTATCCCGCGCCGCACGCGCCCTACCCCGCGCACTATCCGCCGCCACCGATGCGGCCCCGCAACGAGCTGGGTACCTGGGCGCTGGTGCTGGCCATGCTGGCGCTGCTGTTCTCGTGGAGCATCATCGGTGGTGTCATCGGCGGGCTGATCGCCGTGGTGCTGGGATTCGCCGGGCGCGGCAGGGCTGCCCGCGGTGAGGCAGACAACGGTCCCATCGCGAACGCCGGGATCGGTTTGGGCGCACTGGCCGTCATCGTGGGCGTCGCATTCGTCCCGATCTGGATCGGATTCTTCACCGAGGCCGGCATGGGCGACTACGTCAGATGCATGGAGCAGGCGGGCACCGACCGCACCGCGCAGACGCAGTGCGAGAACACTTTCCGCGAGCGGGTCGAGCGGGACTACGGCTTCTCCCCCGGCTGACGAGCCGGGAAGTACTTGACGATCCCTTCCTGCATCACCGTCGCCAGCGCCTCACCGCGCTCATTGAAGAAATGTCCGCCGCCCAGTCCGCGGGAAGCGGCGGCCACCGGCGACGACGTCGAGTACAGCACCCACTCGTCGAAGCGGATCGGCCGGTGAAACCACACCGAATGATTCATGGTCACCGCGAAAATCCGGTCGAAACCCCAGGACAGGCCGTGCGTGGTGATGATCGAATCGAGCACCGTGGTGTCCGAGGAATAGACGAGGGCGCCCGCGTGCAGCACCGGATCGTCGGGCATCGGACCGTCGGCGGTCAGCCACACCCGGTTGTGATCGAGTTGACCGCCCTTGTCCCGCATCACCCAGGCCGGGTCATTGGTGTAGCGCCACTGGATGGGCCGCAGCGCACTGACGAAATGCGGCACCGTCTCCTCGTAGCCCACCAGCAATTCGTCGATGGTGGGCAGCGAGTGCGGGGCGGGGACCTGCGGGGCGGTGATGTTGTGCTCGAGCCCACGGCCGCCGGCCAGATGCGAGACCAGGGCGGTGCCCAGCAGCGCACCGTCCTGGGTGACGTCCACCCGGCGGTTGGCGAACCGGCGTTCGTCACGCAACCGGACCACCTGGAATTCCAGGTCTTTCTCCGGATCGCCGCCGGCGATGAAATGCATCGACAGGGTGCTCGGCGGCAGGTTCTCGGGCACCGTGCGGCTCGCGGCGACGAAGGCCTGCGCCATCATCTGCCCGCCGAAGGTACGCACCGGGTTTCGGCTCGGATGCGTTCCGGTGAACGCATCCTCGCCGACCCGGGTGAGATCGAGAACCGTCAGCAGTTCCTGAAGATGCTCCGCTGACAAGGTTCTCTCCTGGGGTCCGCCCCGTTGCGGGCTAGTGGTCGTCCTCGCCGATCCGGTGCACGTGGATCAGGTTGGTCGAGCCTACTGTGCCAGGCGGCGCGCCCGCGACGATGACCACCAGGTCACCGCGCTTGTAGCGGCCCAGGTCCAGCAACGACTTGTCGACCTGCCGGATCATGCCGTCGGTGGTGTCGATGTGCGGCACGATGAAGGTCTCGGTGCCCCACGTCAGTGCCAGCTGGCTGCGCACCTCGGGCAACGCGGTGAACGCCAGCAGCGGCAGCGGGGTGTGCAGCCGGGCCAGCCGGCGCACGGTGTCGCCGGACTGGGTGAACGCGACCAGCGCCTTGGCCTCCAACCGCTCGCCGATATCGCGGGCGGCATACGAGATGACGCCGCGCTTGGTGCGCGGTACGTGGGTCAGCGGCGGCGCCTCGGTGGAGTTCGCCTCGACCGCGGTCAGGATGCGACCCATGGTCCGCACGGCCTCCAGCGCGAACTTGCCCACCGACGTCTCGCCGGACAGCATCACTGCGTCGGCGCCGTCGAGCACCGCGTTGGCCACATCGGAAGCCTCGGCACGGGTGGGCCGCGAGTTCTCGATCATCGATTCCAGCATCTGGGTGGCGACGATCACCGGCTTGGCATTCTCCCGCGCCATCTGGATGGCGCGCTTCTGCACCAGGGGCACCTCTTCGAGCGGCAGCTCCACGCCCAGGTCACCGCGGGCCACCATGATGGCGTCGAAGGCCAGCACGATCGCCTCGAGATTCTCGATCGCCTCGGGCTTCTCCATCTTGGCGATCACCGGGACCCGGCGTCCCACCCGGTCCATGACCTCGTGGACCAGCTCGACATCGGCAGGCGAGCGCACGAACGAGAGAGCCACCAGGTCCACGCCGAGCCGCAACGCGAACTCGAGATCCTCGATGTCCTTCTCCGACAGCGCGGGTGCCGAGACGTTCATCCCGGGCAGCGACATGCCCTTGTTGTTGCTGACCTTGCCGCCCTCGGTGACGGTGCACACAACATCCTCGCCGTCGATGTGTTCGACGACGAGCCCGACGTTGCCGTCGTCGACCAGGACCCGGTCCCCGGGCGTGGCATCCTGGGCCAGCCGCTTGTAGGTGGTGCTCACCCGGTCGTGGGTGCCTGCGACGTCCTCGACGGTGATCCGGACGGTCTCGCCGTTCTTCCACACCGTCGGGCCGTCGGCGAAGCGCCCCAGCCGGATTTTGGGTCCCTGCAGGTCAGCGAGGATGCCGACGGCACGACCAGTGGAATCGGAGGCCGCACGGACCCGCCGGTAGGACTCCTCGTGGTCGGCGTAGTCGCCGTGGCTGAAGTTCAGTCGTGCTACGTCCATCCCGGCCTCGACCAGGGCACGCACCGACTCGTCGGTGGAGGTTGCCGGTCCGAGGGTACAGACGATCTTTCCGCGTCTATTCACGACTCCGAAGCTTAGCGGTTAATCGATTCAGATGACGGCCAGAGGTAGGGCACCGGGCCGCACGGGGGCCGGCAGGTCCGAGTCGCCCATGAGGTATGCGTCCACCGCGTGGGCGGCGCTGCGGCCCTCGGCGATGGCCCAGACGATCAGCGAGGCGCCGCGGTGGGCGTCGCCGCACACGAAGACGCCGGGCTCCTCGGTCTGCCAGTCCGATCCGCAGGACAAGGTGCCGCGGCCGTTCAGTCGCAGCCCGAGACCGTCCAGCAGCGCCATCTCCTCGACGCCCTCGAATCCGATGGCCAGCAGCGCCAGATCGCACGGCAGCTCGATCGGCTCGCCCACCGGGGTGATGACGCGACGGCCGTCGGCGTCGCGTTCGACCTTCACCTCGGCGATCTGCATCGCCCGCACATTGCCCTGGTCGTCGCCGACGAACCGCTGCACGGCCACCTCGAAGCGCCGGGCGCCGCCCTCGGCGTGCGCCGGCGAGGTGCGCAGCAGCAGCGGCCAGGTGGGCCACGGGGAGCGTTCGTCGTCGCGGGCCTCCGGCGGCGCCGGGTTGTAGTCCAGCTGGGTCACCGAGATGGCGCCCTGCCGGTGCGCGGTGCCCAGGCAGTCCGCGCCGGTATCGCCGCCGCCGATGATGACGACGTGCTTGCCGGCGGCGGTCAGCTCGGCAGGACCGTCGCCCTCGCACTCCTTGTTGGCGGGCACCAGATGTTCCATGGCCAGGTGCACGCCGTGCAGTTCGCGGCCCTCGACCTGGTTGTCCCTGCCGCGCAGCGCGCCGACGGCCAGCACGATGGCATCGTGCTGGGCCCGCAGCGCCTCGATGGACAGGTCGACGCCGACCTCGCACTCGGTGACGAACCGGGTTCCCTCGGCCCGCATCTGGGACAGCCGTTGGTTGAGCGTCGCCTTCTCCAGCTTGTACTCCGGGATGCCGTAGCGCATCAGCCCGCCGATGCGGTTGTCGCGTTCGTAGACGGTGACGTGATGTCCCGCCCGGGTGAGCTGCTGGGCGGCGGCCAGCCCGGCCGGACCCGAACCCACCACGGCCACACTGCGTCCCGACGCGATGGCCGGCGGCTGCGGTTCCACCGAGCCCRTCATCCAGGCGTGGTCGACGATGGACTGCTCGATCCGTTTGATGGTGACGCTGCCGCCGGTGGTCTCCTCGGCGATGGACAGCACACAGGCCGCCTCGCACGGAGCCGGGCACAGCCTGCCGGTGAACTCCGGGAAGTTGTTGGTCGCGTGCAGCCGGTCGCTGGCCGCGTCCCAGCGCCCGCGGCGCACCAGGTCGTTCCACTCCGGGATCAGGTTGCCCAGCGGGCAGCCCGCGGTTCCCGAGTGGCAGAACGGGATTCCGCAGTCCATGCAGCGCCGCGCCTGCTGGGAGACCTCGCCGGCACGTTCGTTCGGATCCTGGCTCTCGTAGACTTCGTGCCAGTCACCCACCCGCTCGTCGACCGGCCGCTTGGCCGCGTCCAGTTTGCGGACCCTCAAGAATCCGTTCGGATCAGCCACGGCTGGCCTCCATGATCGCGGTGTCCACGTCTCGCCCTTCGGCTTTCGCCATCCGGGTGGCACGCAGCACCCGCTCGTAGTCGGTCGGCATGATCTTGGTGAACTGGGCGCTGCGGCGCGGCCAGTCCGCCAGCAGGGAGGTCGCAACGGTGCTACCGGTGGCCTGCGCGTGCTGCGCCACCACATCGTGCAGCCAGCTCAGGTCCTCGGGATCGAGGCGCTGCAGGTCCACCATCTCGGTGTTCACCTTGGCCGGGTCGAGACCCAGCACGAACGCGATACCGCCCGACATCCCGGCCGCCATGTTGCGTCCGGTCTCGCCGAGCACCACCACCCGCCCGCCGGTCATGTACTCGCACGCGTGGTCGCCGCAACCCTCGACGACGGCGAGGGCACCGGAGTTGCGGGCGCAGAAGCGTTCCCCGACCCGTCCGCGCAGGAACACCTCACCGGAGGTGGCCCCGAACAACAGGGTGTTGCCCGCGATCACATTGTCCTCGGGCAGGAACAGCACGTCATCGGGCGGCCGGACGATCACCCGTCCACCCGAAAGGCCCTTGCCCACATAATCGTTGGCGTCACCGATCAGGTCGATGGTGACACCCGGCGGCAGGAAGGCGCCCAGCGACTGCCCCGCCGATCCGGTCAGCGTGACGTGGATGGTGTCATCGGGAAGCCCGGCGGCCCCGTAGCGGCGGGTGACCTCCGAGCCCAGCAGCGTGCCCACCGTGCGGTTGACGTTGCGCACCGGCAGTTCCAGCCGGACCGGGTGCGCGTCCTCCAGTGCGCCTTCCGAGAGCGCCACCAGGGTCTGGTCGAGTGCCTGAGCCAGCCCGTGATCCTGATCGCGCAGCCGGCGACGCTGAGTGAGCTTGGCGCCGTGGGCATCCGTCGGGACCGCGAAGATGGGAGACAGATCCAACCCGTGGCTCTTCCAGTGCGCGACACCTTCGGCGGTGTCCAGCAACTCGACCCGGCCGATCGCCTCGTCGAGGCTGCGGAAACCGAGTTCGGCGAGCATCTGCCGGATGTCCTCGGCGATGAACTGGAAGAAGTTCTCCACGAACTCGGGCTTGCCGTTGAACCGCGCCCGCAGTTCCGGGTTCTGGGTGGCGACCCCGACCGGGCAGGTGTCGAGGTGACACACCCGCATCATGATGCAGCCCGCGACCACCAGCGGCGCGGTGGCGAACCCGTATTCCTCGGCGCCCAGCAGTGCGGCGACCATGACATCGCGGGCCGTGCGCATACCGCCGTCGCACTGCACGGTGATGCGGTCCCGTAATCCGTTGAGCACCAGTGTCTGCTGGGTGTCGGCCAGGCCGATCTCCCAGGGGGCGCCGGCATGTTTGAGCGAGGTCAGCGGCGCCGCGCCGGTACCACCGTCATAGCCGGAGATCAGGACGACGTCGGCGTGCGCCTTGGAGACGCCCGCGGCGACCGTCCCGACGCCGACCGAGCTGACCAGCTTGACGTGGATACGCGCCTGGTCGTTGGCGTTCTTCAGATCGTGGATCAGCTGCGCCAGATCCTCGATCGAGTAGATGTCGTGGTGCGGCGGCGGCGAGATCAGACCCACGCCGGGCGTGGAATGCCGGGTCTTGGCGATGTTGGGATACACCTTGTAGCCCGGAAGCTGTCCGCCCTCACCGGGTTTGGCGCCCTGGGCCATCTTGATCTGGATGTCGGTGGCGTTCACCAGGTAGTCGCTGGTCACCCCGAACCGTCCGGATGCCACCTGTTTGACGGCGCTGCGCCGCTGGGGGTCGTACAACCTGTCGGCGTCCTCGCCGCCCTCACCGGAGTTGGACCGTCCGCCGAGGTTGTTCATGGCGACGGCCATCGTCTCGTGCGCCTCGGCGGAGATGGACCCGTAGCTCATCGCGCCGGTGTTGAACCGTGTCACGATCGCTTCCACCGATTCCACTTCGTCCAGCGGGACCGGTGGCCGCACGCCGGTCTTGAAACCGAACAGGCCGCGCAATGCGCCGCCCTCGCGGGAGAGCCGGTTCACCTCCTCGGAGTACTGGGCGAAGATGTCCTGGCGTCCCGTCCGCGTCGCATGCTGCAGCAGGAACACCACTTCCGGGGTGAACAGGTGCAACTCGCCATCCCGGCGGAACTGGTACTCACCGCCCACCGACAACCGCCGGTACGCCCGCTCGGTGGGGTTCTCCGGATAGGCCCGACGGTGCCGGAACCTGACCTCGTTGGCCAGTACGTCCAATCCGACACCACCGAGTTGCATGGGTGTGCCGGTGAAGTACTCGTCGATGACGGCGCGGTCCAGCCCGATCGCCTCGAAGGCCTGGGCGCCGGTGTAGGAGGACACCGTGGAGATGCCCATCTTGCTCATCACCTTCATCACGCCCTTGCCGAGCGCGGTGAGATAGTTGCGCACCGCGGTGGCCGGTTCGATCCCGGTGAGCTCCCCCTCGCGGATCAGGTCCTCGATCGATTCGAAGGCCAGGTACGGGTTGACGGCTGCGGCACCGAAACCGATCAGCATCGCGATGTGATGCACCTCGCGGGCATCACCGCTTTCCACCACCAGCGCGACGCTGGTGCGTTCCTTGGTGTGCACCAGGTGGTGGTGTACCGCCGAGACCGCCAGCAGCGACGGGATCGGCGCCCTGGTGTGATCGGAATCGCGATCCGAGATCACCAGGGTACGAGCGCCTTTCGCAATCGCCTCGCACGCACGGATGCGCAGCTCCTCCAGCGCCTCGGCCAGGCCTTCCCCGCCGCGTTCCACGTCGTAGAGGGCGCGCAGCACCGCGGTGCGCAGACCGGGCTGCTCGCCGTCGTCGTTGATGTGCACGATCTTGTTGAGGTCGTCGTTGTCCAGCACGGGCCAGCCCAGCCGGATCTGGCGGCACGATGCGGCCGTCGGCTCCAGCAGGTTCTCCTCGGGACCCATCACCCGGCTCATCGAGGTGACCACGGCCTCGCGGATGGCATCCAGCGGCGGGTTGGTGACCTGGGCGAACAGTTCGACGAAGTAGTCGTAGAGCAGCCGGGACCGTTGCGACATCACCGCGATCGGGGTGTCGGTGCCCATCGATCCCAGCGGCTCGGCACCGGCGGCAGCCATCGGCGTCAGCAACACCCGCAGTTCTTCCTCGGTGTAGCCGAACGACACCTGCCTACGCACCACGGATTCGTGATTGGGTTGCACCCGAACGCGATCGGGCAGCGTCTTGAGATCGAGCAGTCCGGCATGCAGCCATTCGCCGTAGGCGTGCGCGCCGGCGAGTTCGTCCTTGATCTCGTCATCGGAGACGATGCGGCCCGCCGCCGTGTCGATCAGGAACATCTTGCCGGGCTCCAGGCGGCCCTTGGCCACCACCTCGGCGCTGGGCACGTCGAGCACGCCGCTCTCACTGGCCAGGATGATGCGGTTGTCGATGGTGCGCCACCAACGCCCGGGCCGTAACCCGTTGCGGTCCAGTACAGCACCGACCACGGTGCCGTCGGTGAAGGTGACACAGGCCGGGCCGTCCCACGGCTCCATCAGCGAGGCATGGAACTGCCAGAACGCGCGGCGCGCGGGATCCATGGTGGTGTTGTTCTCCCAGGCCTCCGGGATCATCATCAACACCGCGTGCGGCAGGCTGCGCCCGCCCAGGTGCAGCAACTCCAGCACCTGATCGAATGAGGCGGAGTCCGAACCGTCTTTCGGGCAGATCGGCGAGAGCCGGCTCAGGTCACCGGGAATCAAGGTGCTGCCCAGCTTGGCCTCGCGGGCATGCATCCGGTTGCGGTTGCCGCGGACGGTGTTGATCTCCCCGTTGTGGGCGACGAAGCGGAACGGGTGGGCCAGCGGCCAGGACGGGAAGGTGTTGGTGGAGAAGCGGCTGTGCACGATGGCGATGGCGCTCAGGCAGCGGTCATCCCGCAGATCCGGGAAGAACTGCGGCAGCTGCATGGTGGTGAGCATGCCCTTGTAGGCGATGGTCCGGCTGGACAGTGACGGGAAGTAGACCGCTTCCTGTTCGGCCCGCTTGCGCAGCGGATACACCCGGCGGTCCAGGTCGATACCTCCGCAGCCGTCGGGGGCGGCGACGAAAAGCTGTGCCATATAAGGCATACAGCTCACCGCCGTCGCTCCGACCTCGGCGCCGTCGGGGTCGACCGGCAGCGCGCGCCAGCCGAGGACCAGCAGACCCTCCTCCGCGGCGATGTCCTCGACGCGGGCGTACGCGGCGGCCCGGGCGACCGGATCCTGCGGCAGGAAGCAGATCCCGGCGGCGAAGGTGTTGGCGCCCTCGGCGTTCGGCTGCGGCAGCTCGAAATCGACCGCCGCGGCGAACAGCTCCACCGGCAGTTGGATCAGGATCCCGGCGCCGTCACCGCTGTTCGGCTCGGCCCCGGCGGCACCGCGATGCTCGAGGTGCTCCAGCGCGGTGAGTCCGTCCGAGACGATGCCGTGTGACCGTCGGCCCCCGATATCGGCGATCATCGCGACGCCGCAGGAATCGGACTCGTTGTCCGGGTCGTATAAACCTTGGGCCTTGGGAAGTGCCGAGAACAGCAAGCGAATCTACCTCCGCAGTCTCCGTCATGATGGGAGGGACTGCATCGGCCCGAAGTTGCAGTGTATCAGCGAGAACGTGCTACTTCTCGGCGATATTCAGCCGGTGAGAACCGTGGGGACCAGCGGGAACCCCGGCCAGTTGCGCATCACGGTCCACGCAACGGCGGCCACGACGACGGTGACGGTGGCCGCCGTCGGCATGAGTGCCAGGCCGCGACGCCAGCGCACCACCAGCCACACCGCCAGCGCCGGCAATGCCACCAGCAGGAAGGCGTTATCCACCACGGCGGCCGCCAGGTCCCCGTTCAGCAGATCGTGGGTCATCCGCAGCCCACCGCACGCCGGGCAGTCCAGACCGGTGAGGGCCTTGAAGGGGCAGGCCGGGAAGAGGAAGCCGGGCCGGTGCGGGTCGGCCAGACCGATATAGGCCAGGGCGCCGGCGAGTGCCACCCCGGTACCGATCAGGCCGGCTCGGGCGGTCGCGCCCTCAGGTGCCATCGCGCAGCGGACGGCCCTGCGGGTCGCGCACCTTGTCGGTCAGCAGCAGGATGGCGTCGATGATGCCCCAGATGACCGCGCCGATGCCGCAGGTCAGCAGACCCACCAGCAGCTGTGCCACACCCAGTCCGGTATAGCCCAGGTAGAAACGGCCGATACCCAGGATGCCGAACAGACCCAGCAGCTGGAGCAGACCGGCGATGACCTTGGATTTCTCCGAAAAGGGCTCCCCGGTCATGGGGTGACGGCCGTAGGGGGCCAGCGGGTCGTAATACGCGCCGGGAGGCGCCGGCGGCGGGTAGCCCGGTTGACCGGATGGCGGGAAACCGGCACCGCCGGGCGGTGGCTGGTAGCCCGGCGGTGGGTAGCTGCCCGGGTCGCCCCCGTACGACTGCGGATCGGTCATGACCTCAGGATGCCAGAAGGTCGACGTCCACGCGGTGACCCCAGCGCTGCAGCAGATCGATCATGATCGGCACCGCCGTCGATGCTCCCGGCGAGGCGCCGAGCAGACCGGCGATCGAGCCGTCTGCCGACACCACCAGTTCGGTGCCCGAGCGCAGCACTCCCCGGCCCCGGGCGTCCGGCGAGACCAGTTGGGCGCGCTGCCCCGCGGTGATCAGCTCCCACTGGGCCGGATCCGCAGTCGGGTAGTACCGGGCCAGGTAGGCGTGTTTCTGCCGGCGGCCGGCGACCAGCTGGCCGATCAGATAGCGCACCAGCGCCAGATTCGCCCACATCGCCGTCGCGAGCACGGCCACGTTGTGCCAGCGCAGCGTGGTGAAGAAGTCGGTGAAGCGTCCGTGCTTGAGCAGCTTGGTGCTGAAGGTGGCGTACGGACCGAACATGAGGTGCCCGGCGCCGTCGACAACCCGCTTGTCCAGGTGCGGCACCGACATCGGTGGCGCCCCGATCGGCGCCTGCCCGTACACCTTCGCGTCATGCCGGGCGACGACCTGCGCGTCCGAACACCGCAAGAAGGCCGCCCCCACCGGCAGCACCCCGTAGCCGCGGACCTCAGGGATCTTCGCGCGCTGTAACAGGCGCAGCGCATTGCCACCGGCGCCGACGAAGACCCTCGGTGCCCGCAGGTCGAAGCTGCCCTCGGCGTTGCGGCCGGCGATCCGCCAGGACCCGTCGGCCTCGCGCACCACGGCGCGCACGTCGTGGCCGAGCAGCAGCCGGCCGCCCCGGTCGGTGACGATCCGCACCAGAGCGGTTGTCAGCGCACCGAAGTCGATATCGGTGCCGCCGGGATGCCGGGTCGCGGCGACCCGTTCCTGCACTGCGCGGCCCTCCATCACCAGCGGCGCCCACCGCGCGATGGTGGCCCGGTCCTCGCTGTACTCCAGGCGAGCGAACAGCGGATGGGCGCGCAGCGTCTCGAATCGCCGGCGAAGATAGTCGATGTCGCGCTCGCCGAACACCACGTCCATGTGCGGCGCAGCGTGCATGAAGGTCCCCGGGTCCAGTAGTCCCTTCTCGACGAGCCGGTCCCACCACCGCCGGGACAGCTGGAACTGTTCGGCGATCCCGATCGCCGCCGTCCCGTCGGCGGGGTCGGGCATGTAGTTGAGCTCGCAGAAGCCGGAGTGGCCGGTGCCCGCGTTGTTCCAGGCCTGGCTGCTCTCGGTGGCCACGGCGGCCGCGCGTTCGACGATGACGATCCGCCGCTGGGGCTCCTGCACCGCAAGCATGGCGCCCAGGGTGGCGGACATGATGCCGCCGCCGATGAGGACGATATCGGCTGTGTCTCGGTCGGTCATGAATCCACCATGACCCTGCGGCTTTGATCCGTCCAATGAATGTTCGGTCGATTATCATCCGGATATGGATCGATGGATGGGTGAGCTCGCACCGCAGCTGCGCGCTCTGGAGGAGTTGGCGGCGCGCGGCGGGCACATGACGCGGGCCGCCGACAGCCTCGGCATCCCGCAGTCCTCGATGAGCAGGCGGATCCACGCCCTGGAAAAAACGCTGGGGCTTGCCCTGCTCGTCCAGGACGGCCGCACCGTGCGGCTGACGCCGGCCGCCGTCCGGCTCGCCGACCGGGCCCGAGATCCGCTGCACGCCCTGGAAGCCGCGGTCGAGGCCGTCGCCGGAGAGGCCGACGCCCATCACGGCATCGTGCGACTCGGATTCCCGCTGACCATGGGCTCGGGGCGGTTGCCGACCCTGATCGCGGAGTTCCATCGTCGTGCGCCGAATATCCGGTTACAGATCAAGCAGGCGCACGGGTCGCAGCTGAGGGCTGACCTGAAATCCGGCGAGTTGGATGTCGCGGTGATGATTCCGGCGTCGGACGAGGTGCGCCACCACGTCATCGGGGTGCAGACGATCCTCGCCGTGCTGCCGGCGAAGCACCGTCTCGCGGGGCGCAAGAGGTTGCGCCTCAATGAGCTGCGCGACGAACCCTTCATCGCGAACCCGGTGAGCTACAACCTGCGCCAGTTGACCGAGACGTGGTGCGCAGCGGCGGGTTTCACCCCGCAGATCGCCGTCGAGATCACCGAGTTCGCCACCATGCACGAGTTGATCGGCCGCGGCCTGGGCATCGCGCTGCTCCCCCATGACGAACGCAGCGCACCGAATACCGTCGAGGTCGCGCTGACCCCCAACACCTACCATCGCGAGATCGCGCTGGCCTGGTCACCCACCGCCGTCACACCGGCGAGCCGGCGACTGCTCGCCTTCCTTCGCGAACAGTTCTGAGGATCAGCGCGTCTCCGACCAACGGAAGACGGTGAGGCAGCCGATCAACCCCCCGATACTCCACGCCGCAAGCACGAAGAAAATCCGCCAGTGTTCCCAACTGCCTGCGGGTTCGATGGCGGCCATTTCGGGCGGCAGCAGCACCGACCTGAATCCCTGGGCCATCCACTTGACCGGGAACAGCGAGCCGATCACCAGCATCCACGTGGGGAGCACCATGATCGGGACGTACGTGCCGGACACGAACTGCAGTCCCACTGCGGGACCATTGGTCAGGGCGGCGGCCGATACCGCACTGCTGGCGACGTTGCTGATGAGTACCCCGAGCAGCGAACAGCTGATGACGCCCAGGAGGAACACCCAGGTCAGGGTGAACCAGCCGAAAACGTCGGTGGGCAGGCGGAGTCCGAACGCGAGCACACCGACCAACAGCAGCAGCACGGCCTCGGCCAGACTGACCACGAGCACCAGCATGATCTTGCCGATGAAGTAGGACGTCGCCGTCGTGGGAGTTCCGTGCAGGCGGCGCAGGGCCCCGGTCTCCCGATCGGCCGCGATACTGATGCCCAGATTCACGAAGGACGTCGACAGGATTCCGTAGGCGAGCATGCTGGCCGCGATCACCGCTCCGGTGCTGACGTTGCCGTAGGGCAGTTGCGCGGAGAAGATCGAGCCCAGCAGCAGACAGATCACCGCCGGCATCGAGAAGGTCAGTACCACCTGCTCGGGCCTGCGGTAGAACATTTTCAGTTCCGGGATGACCCGCGAGAATCCGATCCGCGCCACCGACGGGATCGGTGCCCGGGTGTGCTGGCCTACGGTACTCACGAATGGCCGATCAGCTGGAGATAGGCGTCTTCGAGGGTCGGGCGGGTCACCGTCAGGCGGTCGAGTTCGGCGTGACCACTGCTGAGCTGCCGGATCAGTTCGGTGGGTGTCGCCGTCCGTTCCACCCGTTCCCGGCCGTCCTCCATCCACCGGACAGTCGCCGCGGTGTCGACGTGCTCGATCAGCCTGGCGGGCGAGTCGACGGCGACGACCGTCCCGGCTGCCACGACGGCGACACGGTCCGCCAGCGCGGCCGCCTCCTCCAGGTAGTGCGTCGTCATCACGATGGTGGTGCCGTCCGCTGCCAGCAATCTGATGAGTTCCCAGAACTGTTGCCGGGCTTCGGGATCGAATCCGGTGGTCGGCTCGTCGAGGAACAGCAACTCGGGCCGGCCGACGATGCCGAGGGCGACATCGAGGCGGCGGCGCTGACCGCCCGACAGCGTCCTGACCCTCGCCGCGGCGACAGATGCGAGGCCGACGAGTTCCAGCACCTCTGCCGGGTCTCTGGCGCCGCCGTAGCAACTGCCGAACATCTGCACGGTTTCGCCGACGGTGAGCATCCCGGCGTCGCTGACCTCCTGAAGAACGATGCCGACCCGTGCGCGCCAATGTCTGTCCGCGGTTCCCGGGTCGGCGCCGAGCACGCTCACCTGGCCGGCATCACGCCTGCGGTTTCCCTCCAGGATCTCGACCGTCGTCGACTTGCCCGCGCCATTGGGGCCGAGGATCGCGAAGATCTCCCCATATTCGACATCGAGGTCGAGGTTCGCTACCGCCCGGAGGGCTCCGTAGGACTTGGACAAGCCGCGCACCTGTACCGCCCGGGACTGGGCCGCACCGCTCACGGCTGCACCCTGCCGGCCTCCGGTTGGGTGTCCTCGGCCTCGATCTCCGCCAACAGCGCCCGCAATTCGGCCTCGGACAGATCGTCCAGCAGGGCGTCGACATCGTCATGCTCCACACCGGTCTCGTCGTCGGTCGCGTCCTCGACCACGACGGGCGCATCGCCGTGTATGGCGTGCAACTCGGTGAGTATCCGGTCGGACAGCGAGTTCACGCTGACGCCACGCAAGATCTCCAGCACGGGCACGTCGATCGAGAAGGTCGCGTTGATGCGCACCCGGAACTCCATGGCCATCATCGAGTCCAGACCGATATCGTCGAGCATCGCTGCGGGCTCGATATCGGCGGCGCTGCAATCGAACACATCGGCCACGACCTGTTGGACACGCTCGGAGATGAGGGCGGCCCGCCCGCCCTCCGGGGTCGCGGCCAGTAGGTCGAGTATCGAGGATCCCGAGGCGTCCGGCGCCGTGGCCGCATCGACGGATTCGAGCTCGCCGAACATCGCCGGTAGCGGTCCACCCATTCCTGCCTGGCGGGCCCGGTTCCAGTCGACGGTGATCGCCACGACAGTGGGTACCGTCTGCTTGATGAGCCTGTCGAGGATCCGGGCCCCCACGGCGGGGGTGATGAGCTCGATTCCCCGCTGCGCGTAGACCTTCTCCAACTTGAGCTCCTCGACCATTCCCACCGACCAGGGCCCCCAACCGATGGTGAGGGCCGGCAGTCCCTGCCCGCGACGGTGGTGGGCAAAGGCGTCCAGGAACGCATTGGCCGCGGCGTAATTTCCCTGCCCCGGCGCGGCGATCGTCGAACCGGCGGAACCGAACATGACGAAGAAGTCCAGGTTCTGACCCTCGAAGGCGTGGTGCAGCACCCTGGTGCCGATGATCTTCGGCGCGGTCACCTTCGCGTAGTCGTCCTCGCTCATGTTGACCAACAGTTGATCACTCACCGAACCGGCGGCATGGACGATGCCGCGCACGGGCCGGCCGCCGCGGGCGAGATGGTCGGCCAGCCAGCCGGTCACGTCATCGGCGCTCGTGACATCGACACTGGCCGTCTCGATATGAGCGCCGAGTCGTTCGATCATCTGTAGTGCAGTGACGGTCTCGAAGTGCGGATCCCCCTTGGTCAGCTCGGCCCACTGGGCTCTTGCCGGGATGGGAGTCCGCCCGAGCAGGGTGATGTGGCGGGCACCGCGTTCGGCCAGATAGGTGGCCACGACCCGGCCCAGCGCACCCGCCCCGCCGGTGACCACGTACGTCGCATCGGCGGAGAGCTTCGTCGGGAAGGGATATGTCAGTTCCTTGCACAGCCGCAGGCGAGGAACGAACGTCTTCGCACCGCGGATCGCGATCTGATCCTCGCTCCCGCCACCGAGCACATGGTCGCTGATCCGCGTCGCGATCTCCGGGTGGCCATCGGCGTCGTCGATATCGATGAGCCCGCCCCAGTACCCGGAGAACTCCTGGTGTCCGATGACCCGGCCCAGGCCCCACATCGAGGCCTGATCCACACCGGTGAGGGGGGTGCCGGGCGTCGGCTGCGAATTGGCGGTCACCAGAAAGAGTCTGGGTGTGACGGTGTCCAGCTCGGCCAGCGTCTTCACCAGCCGAAGAACGGTGAAAGGACCGATCTCGTCGGAGTCGGCGCCGTCCGCCGACATGTCCAGCGGCCAGCAATCGATGATGCCGGCGAGGCCGCCGTCACCGGTGGTGTGCCTGTCGATCAGCGCACGCCAGTCGACGCCCCCGGCCGCGTGCCGCACGGTGTCGACGAGGTGACCGCGGGACCGCAACTCGTCGGCGAGTGCCTCCCCGACGCCGGACTCGTCGGCCAACACCAGCCAGCCTGCCGCTGCGGAGTCCGGCACGGCGACGGGATCCGCTGCGGTGTCCTCGATTTCGAACCACTGCAGTTCGTACAGCCCCTTGTCGATGTGCTCGACGGACATCCGGGAGGACGACGTCAACGATTGCACGGTGAACCCGTCGAAGACGGCGAGCACACCACCCTCCTGGTCGGTGATCGAGATATCGCACTCGACGGCGTCACGGGTCGCCGACACCACGCGCACCTGCACCCGCATGTTTGGGGTGGGAGATCCAAAGACCGCGCAGTGCCGGATACGGGTGGGCAGATACGGGTCTTCGTTCTCTTCCTGGCCGGAGAACGGTGCTCCGAAGAGCGTCTGGAAGGCTCCGTCGATGAGCGCCGGGTGGAACCGATATTCGCCGGCCTGGTCCGCGATGTCGGCGGGCATCGTCAACTCGGCGATCGCCCAGTCGTGACCGGCCGTCACCCCGGACACCGACCGGAAGGCCCGGCCGTAGTCGAACCCGAGGTCACTCGTCCGGCGGTAGAACTCGTCGCCATCCATCTCGGTCTGGGGCCCCTCCGCGGGGTTGCCGGCATCGGGCGGCACCGCCGCCAGGGTGCCGAGTTCGGCGGTCGCCGTGATCGCCCATTTCAGGTCACCGTCCGAGGTGGCCGTGAAGGAGGAGAATTCCAGCGTGCCGTCGTCCTTGTTGAGAGTGGTCCTGATGATCGGATCACAGGTGTCGTCCAGGATGACGGCACGGTGCAGCACGAGATTGTCGACGCTGTGGTCGGATCCGTAGGTTTCCCGTCCGGCGGCCATCGCCATCTCGACGTACACCGCGCCCGGCACCACCACGCTGCCCTGTATACGGTGATCGGCGAGGAATTGGTGGGTGGCGGTGCTGATCTCGGCCTCCCAGGTGGGATGCACGCCGCGAACCGGCTGACCGAGCAACGGATGCACCGGTCGGTAGAACAGGGCTTCGTCGATTTCGTGATTGTCGTGCCAGTAACGTTTGGTCTGCCACGGATAGCCGGGAATCTTCAGCAGGCGCGCATCGCCGCGGGGGTACAGGCGATCCCAGGCGATGTCGTGGCCGGTGTTGTGCAAGACCCCCAGGCAGTTCAGCAGCGTGCGCACGTCGTCGTCCTCACGACGCTGCGCCGCGGTCACCGAAACACGCTGGGTGCCGGCTATTTCCAGGATGGAAGCCGCCAGCACGGGGTGGGGCCCGAGCTCGATGAAGTGGGTGAAATCGTCGTCGAGCATCCGGCGCAGTGCCGGTTCGAAGAGAACGGTGGCACGGGTGTTCTGCCACCAGTAGGCCGCCCCCGCGTCATAACCGGTCAACAGTTCACCGGTGACCGTCGAATAGAGCGGCAACTGTGCGGACTTCGACGACAGACCCGACAGCGCACCGTAGAGCTCATCCTTGATGGCGTCCATGTAGTGGGTGTGGTAGGGCACCTTGACGGCCAGGTAACGGTTGAAGACCTGCGCCTCGTCCAGTTGGCGGGCAATGTCTTCCAGGACGTCGCCGTCGCCCGCGACGGTGACCGCGGAGGGACTGTTGATGGCGGCGATCGACACCCGGCGACCGAATTCGTCGATCATCTTCTCGTCGAGCGTGCGTATGAGGGTGTCGGCGTCCAGGCCGACAGCCAGCATGCGACCCTGCCCGCTGGTGCGCTGTTGCAGGCGGCTGCGATGATGGATCACCTCGACGGCCTGCTCGAACGACAGCAGACCGGCCAGGTGGTGTGCTGCGACTTCGCCTGCGCTGTGGCCGATCACGGCGTCCGGAGTGACACCGAAGTGGGCGAGCTGCTCAGCGAGGGCCACCTGGATCGCGAAGTTGGCGGGCTGAGCGAACTCTGTTTCGCCCATCCGGGAACATGATTCGTCGCGTCGCAGCTCCTCGATCAGCGACCAGTCCGCGTACCTGGACAATTCCCGGGAGCTGCGCATGATGCTCTCGGTGAAGACAGGGAACACATCGAGCAATCCCCGGCACATCTTCCACCACTGCGGACCCATGCCGGTGCAGACGAAGGCGACCTTGGGCGGAGCGGAAGGGGTTCGGCCGGTTGTGATCTCACCGCCGTTGCCGACGGCCCGCAATTGTTCGCGCGCATCGACGGTGTCTTCGGCGATCAATGTGTGCCGGTGGCTGAGGTGCGCGCGCCGCTGGGCGAGGGTATAGCCGAGGTCGGACAACGCGATGTCGGGATGGCGGTCCAGGTGGTCGGCCAACCGAGCGGCCGCCGCCACCAGAGCCTGTTCGCTGCGCCCCGATATCGGCAGCACGGTCAGCGGCAGTGTTGCGCTGCCCCCAACGGGGTCCTGCCGCGCAGAGGGAGGTTCGGCAAGCACCACGTGGGCGTTGGTACCCCCGAAGCCGAACGAGTTGACCCCTGCCACCCGGCGCTCGGTGTCGGGGAACGGCCTTCCCGCGGACGGGATGTCGAGTTTGAGTTCGGTGACCGAGACGTGCCTGGTGGGCTTCTTCAGATGCAGGTTGGCCGGCACGTACCCGTGCTTGACAACGAGCGCCGCCTTGATCAGCCCGGCCACTCCCGCCCCGGCTTCCAGGTGACCGATGTTGGTTTTGACGGACCCGATCAACAGCGGTTGCGTCGCCGGTCGGTCGGAGGTGAGCGCGTGGGCCAGGGCCCGCATCTCGATGGGATCACCGACCGGCGTGCCGGTACCGTGCGCTTCCACGTACCCGATCTCGCCCGGCCCGACGCCGGCGCGATCCAGTGCCGTTCTGATCGCCGCTTCCTGCGCTTCTTCGCGGGGCACGGTGATGCCGTCGGTGTGCCCGTCCTGCGAGACGGCGGTACCGAGGATCTGTGCGTAGACATCGTCCCCGTCGGCCAGCGCCTGCGCCAACGGTTTGATGACGACGACGGCACCGCCCTCGCCCCGCGCGTAACCGTCCGCGGACTCGTCGAAGGCCTTGCTCCGCCCCTCGGGGCTGAGGAATCCGCTGCGCGATTCCGCGATGGCGGTATTGGGACCGAGCATCAGGTTGACACCACCGGCGAGTGCCACAGCGCATTCGCCGTTCCAGATGCTCTGCGCGGCAAGGTGCACAGCGACCAGCGARCTCGAGCATGCCGTGTCGATCGTCATGCTCGGACCGCGGAAGTCGAACGCATGCGAGATGCGGTTCGCCAGCATCGTCATCATCATCCCGGTGGCCGAATGGGCCTTGAACTGATACCGGCTGCTGCGACCCTGGTTCTGCAGGAGCTGATAGTCGAGGGTGAAACCTCCGATGAACACACCGACGTCGGTACCCGCCAGTCGATCCACGGGTATCCCCCCGTCTTCGAACGCCTCCCAGGTCACCTCCAGCAGCAGACGTTGCTGGGGGTCGAGAGAGTGGGCCTCGCGCGGCGAGATACCGAAGAACTGGGGATCGAACTGATCGACCTCGGGCAGGAATCCGCCCCGCCGAGTGGCGACCTTGCCCATTTTCGCCGGGTTGGGGTCGTGGTAGCGCGCGGCATCCCACCGTGACGCGGGAACCTCACCGGTCGCATCGACCTCATCGCACAGCAAGCGCCAAAAGGCCTCTGCCGAGTCGGCACCACCGGGGAATCTGCATCCGACTCCGACTATCGCGAGCGGTTCACGGTTACTGGGCAGTGGATCGGTCACAGTCATCGGCACTTTCTCGTCGCGCTACACACTTCCCGAGGTATTCGTAGCCGCGGTCGCGACGGATGGGGTCCCGGACGGATGAATTTCGGCCAATGTTCGCGGGCTCAGCTCGGCTGCAAGACCGGCGATCCGGTGACGATCCAGTCGGAGCTGATCGGGTCGGCCTCCTGATCCCTGCGGTACGCCGCCCGCAACTCGCGCAACAGCGGATCGCGCTGCCAGGCCTGGACCTGATGCATGGCCTCGTCGTCCTCGAACATCGTGGACTTCGCCGCGAGCACCGTCTCGACGAGCTGACCTGCAATCTGGTGCAGCAACCGAGCATTGGCGTCGAACTGGGCATCGAAGTTCGGACTGGGCTCCACCATCGCGGTGTGCAGCGACACCATGAAGTTCAACGGCGCGTACAAGTCCATGAACGGTACCGTCGCCAACTCGTTCGCGGGTCCACTGCCCTCCAACGCAGCCCACTCCCGGAAGAAACGCTGAATACGGTTGCTGAGCGCGATGAGACCTTCGAGCTGGGGGACGAACTCCGGGTCGTCGGTGATGCGGACGAACCGGTCGTTCATGTAGAGCAGGCCGATGAATCCCCAGTAGAAGGCGATGTCCCAGACGACCTTCGCCGACATCACCGCCGGGGTTCCCATCAGCACGTACTGGTCCTGGTACACGGCCAGCCACATCTCGGTGAGCGACCGGAACAGCGTGTCACTGACCTGCGCGCGGGCCACCACGTGCTCGCCGTTCAGGTCGCGGACGACCATGTCGGTGATCAGGCCGTTGCCGATCGCGACGAGGTCCAACCCGGATGAGTACAGCGGATCCAGGAACACACCGGCGTCACCGGTGAGGCACCAGCGGTCAGCACCGTCGAAGATCTTGCTGGCGCCATGGCTGTACTTCTTCATGACCCGGAAGTCCTTGATCTGGTGCTCATGTTCGGCCAGCACCGCGTCGCACTGCGGTTCGTGTTCACCCAGCCACGCCCTGGCCTTGGGCAGCGTGTTGAACCCCTCGAACGGATGCAGAGCGGGGTCTGCGACGATACCCACGCTGGTGGCTCCGGAGCCCAGTCGGATCAGCCAGACCCAGTAGCCCTCCCCCATCAGATGGTTCGTCGACATGGCCCGATTGCCCTCCACGAGACGGCTGTGAAAGTCGGGGTCGTCGCTCCACCCATTGACATCGATCTCAGTGGCCACACGCAGCCATGCCGCATTGCAGTGATGCTCGTTGGGCTGTTTGAGGTTGAGTTGTCGGGGCAACACCCGGTTACGGCCAGACGCGTCGACCACCCACCTGACCGTGGTGTCCGCGCGGTGTTGATCGGTCTGAATGGACACCGTGTGGGAGCTGTCGTCACCGCCGAGGGCGACGGAGGCGACGCGACCGCGCCGGATGTCGACACCCGCTGCCAGACAACGGGTGTGCAACTCGTTCTCCAGTCGTCCCCGATCGATCTGATAGGTGACCAGGGGGACGAACGACGAACCGCCGAGCTCCATCCGGGACGCGATGTCGCTGTTGCGCCCGTGCGAGAAGAACATCCGCAGACCCATCTTGCGGATGTGGGCGGTGCTCAGGTGTTCGCCCAAGCCCAGCCGGTCACGCAGGTAGTGCGCGGACACCTCGACCGTCGATTCACCGACGGTGTGGGTGATCTCCGGCACCGGATGGGTGTTCGGCTCGATGATCAGGATGCGGGTGTGCGGACGCGCGTTCCTGATTTCCAGCGCCAGGGCCATGGCGGCGATGCCACCACCGGCGATCGCGACATCGTGATCGGTCGACGGGGCATCGGCGGTGGGCAGCTGGCTTCTGATCTTTCGTGCGAGGGCCGCCCGGGCCTGCGCATCGAGTCGCGAGAGTTGGGGCCGCATGCATTTCAACATACCCACAACGGGCGGGGTTCAGACCCTGAAACAACAGGCAACGGTCCGCGCTACGCGGCCTCGGAAAGCTGGCGATGTCGTCCGTAGACCCATTCGAAGATCGGTGATGTCATGAGGGTGGTGACCACGGCCACCAGCACCAGGATGGTGAACAAGGTGGGCGTGATGATCCCCGCCTCCAGACCGATGTTGAGCAGGATCAGCTCGATCAGGCCGCGCGCGTTCATCAGTGCGCCCAATGCCACCGACTCGCGCATGGGGACTTTGCTGAGCCGTGCCGCCACCGCGCATGCCACGCCCTTTCCCACGACGGCGACGACGATCAGACCCAGCGTCACCCCCCACAGCGCCGGGGAGTTCACCAGACCGATCTGCGTGTTCAGACCCGAATAGACGAAGAACAGCGGCAGCAGCAGCTTCGTGGTGAGGGGCTCCAGCTTGTCGGTGAGATCGGTGGCGAACAATCCCGACGGCATGGCGACGCCGAGAATGAAGGCGCCGAAGATCGCGTAGATGCCGATGACATCGGTGAACCATGCGCAGGCCATGAGCAGGATCAACACGGTGCTGAGCATCGACGGCGTTACGGCCCGGTTGTCGTCGGCCATCCGGCCCAACGAACTCAGGCCACGGCGACCGATCGTCAGCAGAACCACGGTGTAGAGCAGACCACCACCGATCGCGACGACGGCCAGCATCGGGCTGCTGCGGTGGATGGCCAGCACGGCGGCCAGGATGCACCACGAGATGGCGTCGGCCGTCGCGCCGCACGCCAGCGCCAAGGTGCCCAAAGACGTTCCGGTCAGCTTCTTTTCGAAGATGATCCGGGCAAGCATCGGGAATGCGGTGATCGCGATCGACGCGCCGAGGAACATCATCGCCATACCGAGGTTGACGCCGTCACCGAAGAAACCACCGGCGCCCAGCAGCGGTATTGCGGCCAGCGCGCCGACGGCCAATGGTGCGACCGTTCCGGTGATGGACACGGCGGCCGCGGTGCCGGCCCGCTGCCTGACGTGATCGACGTCGAAATTCAATCCGATGATGAACATGTAGAGCACCAGCCCGACCTGCGCCGCGGTGTAGAGCACCAGGTTCGACGTTCCGGTCGGGAACAGGTCGCTCTGCAGTTCGGGGGCCATCCGGCCAAGAAGGGAAGGCCCCAGCACGACGCCGGCGATCATCTCACCGACGACCTGCGGCTGACCCACCCGCTGAGCGGCCAGTCCGGCGAGCTTGCACGCCGCGAGAATGACGGTCAGCTGGAGGAAAAAGTGGATCGCGGTTTCCGCGGGCATGCGTCAGTTAACCAGTCGGTCCGGACTTCCTGCTCGAAGTGGGTGTCAACGCGGCACGTTCGCGGTCAGGGTGGCCAGCGCCGCCGTGGTCAGGTCCGCGAGCTCGGCCGCCTCGTCCACGTCCAGCGCGGCACTCACGAGTTCGGCCATCCGGCGGTTGGTGGCCTGCTCGATCTCGACGTAGCGGTCCTTCTTGTCCGCGCCGTCCGCGAAGGGCTGGGGCCAGCCGAACATGGCCGCGTATCGCGGGCCCTTGTTGAGCATGTGTGCCTCGATGGGGCTGACGCCCGACAGACTGAGCGCATTGAAGTGCAGTCCGGCGCGAAGCTCCCGCAGCACGAACATCACCTGCAGTGCCCGGGCGGGCGCATCGTCGGCCAGTGGCATGGTCCGCCAGCCGGCGAACAACGGCGATGCCGCAATCGGCGCCACCGCAATGAGCTTCTCCCCCAATGCCGCAATACGGTCCAGCCCGTCCGCGCCGGCCAGATACTTACGTCCGAACTCGGCGGCCTGATCCCAATACACCTGCGATGCACCGGCGGCGCCGCGCACGGCGACGCCTTCCTCCCACATGGCCGAAAGGCCGGCGGGTTCGAAGACGGCGAACACCGCGCTGACGGTCGCACCGGTCACCTCACCGAGCACGCCACCGCGGCCGGCCACGTATCCGGCCAGGGGGTTCTGATAGCCGGCGGCGACGCTCTCGCCGTAGGTCTGTGGGTGCAGCATGAAGACTGCCACCGCCTGTTCGATGGCGCCTCCCGCAGTGGCGGTCGCTTCGACCAGATCCGTGTTGCTCATGGACCGACCCTAGCGTCTGCCGATTGCGCCGCGGCTGCAACAGCGCGTTCGGTATGAAAGTGCCCACCTCTCAGCGACTTTCGAGCGACAGGTGAGTCCCAAAAATTTCTTTGGACTCATTAATCACGGCCGTCACTTTTCGTGACGGATTGTCGGTGATCGCACGTATGTTCGACGTATGAACGGTGACGTGGTCGGTGGTCGGGAGGCGGTGCAGCACGCACTCTCCGATCGCGCCGCGTCGCTCAAGGCACTGCTGGACGCCGACTTCACCGTCTTCGACACCGCGGAGTTGCTCGGACTGTTGTCCAAGCGGGAGCACTACGCCCGCGCCGACGCAGCGGTCGATCACCGCATCCTGGCCGCCCTGATGGATCGGGCCACCCCGCACGAGATCGGCGGGAAATCCTGGAACGACGTACTGGCCACCCGGGACCGCATCAGCAGCGCCGAGGCCGGGCGCCGTATCGCGCAGGCCCGCGATCTCGGGCCGCGGCACGCGTTGAACGGTGAGGTGTTGGAGCCGCTGCTACCCGCATGCGCTCACGCGTTGGCGGGCGGGTCCATCAACACCGCCCACATCACAGTCATCCGGTCCGCACTCAAGCAGGCCTCGGCGTATCTCGACGCCGGCGAGCGAGCCCAGATGGAGGCCACCCTGGTCGCGGTCGCCGAAGCCAATACCCCCGAGACGCTGGCCGAGCTCGCCGACCAGATGGTCTACGTGCTCAACCAGAACGGCGACAGCCCGGACCTGACGCGGCACAAGGTAGGGCTCACCATCGGCAAGCCCGATGTGGATGGATTGTCGAAGGTGTCGGGGCGGGTGGATTCGGAGTTCGCGGCCTACCTGCGCACCATCCTGGACGTGTGGGCGCGGCCGGGGATCAACAACCCCGACGACGCGGAACCCCAGCACAATCCGCAACCAAATCCATTGGAAGAACGGGCCGAACCCGCGGCCGACACTGAACCAGCGCCCGATCCAACACCGGAACCCGAACCCGCACCCGAACCTGCAATTGAGCCTGCGCCCGAATCGGAGCCTGCCGAGGAGCGCCCACTTCCACGCGACTTCGGCGAGCTGGCTGATCTCGCTGACACCTTGCCCCCACCGATCAGGCGYGACCTGGAACCGCCSGCCGGYGATCACCGCACCCAAGCCCAGCGCAACCACGACGCCATCAAAGCGGTSCTGCGCGACACCCTGATGTCCAARCGCCTCGGCCAACACAACGGGCTACCGGTCACCGTGGTGGTCTCCACCACGCTGGCCGAGTTGGAGGCCGGTGCCGGGATCGCGGTCACCGGCTCCGGAACCCGCATGCCCATGCGGGATCTGATCCGCCTCGCCGAGCACGCCCACCACTATCTGATCGTCTACCGCCACCACACCGCCGAACCGCTCTACCTGGGCCGCACCAAACGCCTGGCCACCAAAGCCCAACGGCTACTGCTCTACAACCGCGACCGTGGCTGCACCCGCCCCGGCTGCACCAAAGGCGCCTGTCACTGCCAGGCCCATCACGCCCACCCCAGCTGGCACCACGGCGGGCTCACCGACGCCCCCGACCTCGCACTCGGCTGCGGACCGGACAACCGGCTCGCCGAACTGGGCTGGACCAACAGCATCGACCCCCGCACCGGCCGCGTGCACTGGCACCCACCACCACTCATGGACACCGGCGGCGACACCCTCAACCACCACTTCCACCCCGAAGAACTCCTCCCACCACCCGAGGAGGACGACGATGGCTGAGTCAGAACTCGGAGGGCTTCACCGCCAGAACGGGTTTCGGGCATTCCAGGATCAGCTTCTGCGCGACGCTGCCGAGCAGCAGCTTGCCCACCGGGCTGCGGTGCCGGATACCGACGACCAGCAGTTCAGCCTCCGGGCGGTCCATCGTGGTCAGCAGCTCTTCGACGGCGTCGACCCCGACCGGCTGGGCGAGCTCGAACGGCACCCCGCATTCCGCCAGCCGGGTCTCGACGTCCTGCACCTGCGTCCCGCTGGCGAACCGCGAATCCACGTAGGACTCACCCGATGTCGAGTTGATGACCAGCAGGCTGGTGTTGCGCAGCTTGGCCTCGGCGATCCCGTGTTCGAGCGCCGCATGACCGAACTGGTCGGCGGTGTATCCRATGACGATCATGCCTGGCCCGCCTTTTCCTTCTGGTCCTTATCGTCCTCGACGATCAGCAGCGTCTCCTCGCTGCGGTGGAACAACCGCAGCACCAGCGGAGCGAGCAGCAGCAGCGCCATCAGCACATAGGTGACGATCGCGACCGGCTCGGTGAACAGGCTGCCCCATTCGCCACCGCCCAGCTGCAGGCTCTGGCGCAGTTGCCGTTCGATCCGCGGACCGAGGATGACACCGATGATCAACGGCAGCACCGGAAGTCCGAACCGCCGCATCATCAGACCCATCAACCCGAAGACCAACAGCAGCAACAGATCCAGCGGCTGCAGGTTGACCGCGAACGCACCGAGCGCGGCGAAGAACAGGATGCCCGCGTACAGATACGGTCGCGGCGTGCGCAGCAGCTTGGCCCACAGCGGCGCCAGCGGAAGGTTCAGCGCCAGCAGCATGAAGTTGCCGATGAACAGGCTCGCGATCAGTGTCCAGATCAGCAGCGGTTCCTTGTCGAACAGGGTGGGACCGGGCTGGATGCCGTAGGACACGAACGCCGTCAGCATCACGGCGGCCGTCGCGTTGGTCGGCAGACCCAGCGACAGCATCGGTACCAGAGTGCCTGCGGCCGAAGCATTGTTGGCCGCCTCCGGCCCGGCGACGCCCTCGATGGCGCCCTTGCCGAACTCCTCGGGATGCTTGCTCAGCTTCTTCTCGGTGATGTAGCTCAGGAACGTCGGCAGCTCGGCGCCACCGGCGGGCAGCGCACCGAACGGGAAGCCGTACGCGGTACCGCGCAGCCACGGCTTCCACGACCGCTTCCAATCGCTCTTGCCCATCCACGGCCGCCCGACCGGGATGACATCGGCGGGACGCCGGCGCAGATGCGCGGCCACCCACAGTGCCTCACCGACCGCGAACACCGCGACCGCGATCACCACGATGTCGATACCGTCGGCCAGCAGCGGCACCCCGAAGGTGGCGCGCGGCTGACCGGTCAGCGAATCGATGCCGACGATGCCGATCGCCAGACCCAGCAGCAGCGAGATCAGCCCGCGCATCTTCGAGGAACCCAGCACCGCGGTCACCGCGACCAGCGCGAACAGCATGATCGCCAGGTAGGACGGCRCACCGAGGGTGACCGCGAACCGGGATACCGCGGGCGCGAAGGCCGCCAGCAGCACGGTGCCGATGGCGCCGGCCACGAACGAACCGATTGCGGCGGTGGCCAGCGCCTGCGCGGCGCGGCCGGCCTTGGCCATCTTGTTGCCCTCGATCGCGGTGATCACCGACGACGATTCACCGGGCGTGTTCAGCAGGATCGAGGTCGTCGAACCGCCGTACATACCGCCGTAGAAGATGCCGGCGAACATGATGAACGCCGCACTCGGGCTGACGTTATAGGTGATCGGCAGCAGCAGCGCCACCGTCATCGCCGGCCCGATACCGGGAAGCACACCGACCGCGGTACCCAGCAGCACGCCGATCGCGGCGTACACCAGATTCATCGGGGTCGCCGCCTCGGCGAACCCCTGCAGGAGCCAGTCGAAATTCTCCATCTACAGAATCCCATCCAAGATGCCTGCGGGCAGCGGGATTCCGAGCCCGGAGTAGAACGCGTAGAAACTGGCCAGCGCCAGCACGACGCCGATCGCGATGTTGCGCACGTAATGCCTGCTGCCCAGCACAGTGGCGCAGCCGGCGAAGAACAGCGCACTGGTGATGGCCCACCCGAGCGGGTTCACCAGCACGATGAGCATGACGAACAGTCCGACCAGCATCCCGACGGTGCGCCAGTCACTGGGCATGTCCGGATCGATGTCCTCGCCGGCGTCGGCCTCACCCTTGAGGCCACGCGGGATCGCGATGGCCAGGATGACCGCCATCACCAGCAGACCCGCACCGATGACGATCGGAAAGAAGCGCGGCCCAACGGGATCCACCTCGGCGTAGCCGCCCGGCATGTTCAGCGCGTCATAGAGCAGGAAGGCGCCGACGGCGACCATCACCGCACAGACGACGTACTGCGCGTAATCGGGCCGGGACTTCTCGGCCGCGTCCACTTCGGTACTCACACCAGCCCCAGATCCGTCAGCGTCGTCTCGACACGGCGATCCTGCTCGGCGAGGAACTCCTCGAATGCGGGGCCGGTCATGAAGGCATCCGTCCACCCGTTCTTCACCAGCGCCTCCTTCCATGCGTCGGTTGCGTGCAGCTCTTCCAGGATCTTGACCATCGCCGCCCGGTCGTCCTCGGAAATTCCCGGCGGCGCAAGAACTCCGCGCCAGTTGGTGAACGTCAGGTCGATGCCTGCCTCCTTGAGCGTCGGCGCATCGACCCCCTCGACCCGCTCGTCTCCGGACACCGCGAGCACCCGCACCTGGCCGGCCTCGATCTGGTCGACGTATTCACCCAGACCCGAGGTGCCTGCCGCGATCTTGTTGCCCAGCAGAGCAGTCAGCAGATCGCCGCCGCCGTCATAGGAGATGAAGTTGACCTTGGTCGGGTCCAGACCGACCGCCTTGGCTGTCTCCATCGGGAACAG
Organism: Mycobacterium sp. P4_H6; assembly: GCF_056400845.1. Classification (NCBI taxonomy): domain Bacteria; kingdom Bacillati; phylum Actinomycetota; class Actinomycetes; order Mycobacteriales; family Mycobacteriaceae; genus Mycobacterium; species Mycobacterium sp. P4_H6. The sequence continues at coordinate 68,173 of NZ_JBFUKN010000013.1, forward strand.
GTGGTCCGGACCGCCGGGATTCGAACCCCCGCCGACGGTGACCTTTGCCGGGTCGGCCTTCCACGCGTCGACGAAATCCTGCACCGTCTTGAACGGCGAATCGGCGGGCACCAGGATGCCTTCCTGCTCCTCGACCACCTTGGCCAGCGCGGTAGCATCCGAGGCGCGGGCGGTGGATCCGTTGGTGAAGACCGCGCCGACCACACCGAGGCCCATCATCATCATCAGGTCGCCGTTACCGCGCTCGTTCATCAGGCGCGCCATCGCGACGGTGCCACCGGCGCCGATCACGTTGAACACCTCGACGCGACCGGTGATGTCGTCGTCCTCCATGATCTTGACCGCGGTGCGCGCGGTGAGGTCGTAACCACCACCCGGGCTGTTGGGCACCATCATGCGCAGGCGGTGCAGACCGGTCTCCTCGCCGCGGGTGACCCCGCACGCGGAAAGCAGAAGCGCGGCGATCACGGCGATGACCACGCCTGTGGTCACCCGACCCCGTTCGAACATGTCGTCCCCAATCACTTGTTTGTGATGCTCAGCAATACTGGACCCCGGCAGTGACTCAGGTCACTGATATGGACGCAAAGGAAGTATTGGTCATTAAGAACACGAGCTGGAGCCGCAGCCTCGCCGGGCAGTTCCTGGCGTTTCAGCTGGTCGTCGTGGCGGTGGTGCTCGTCGCCGTGGCCGCGGTGTCGGTGGCGCAGTCGACCAGCGAGTTCCGCGAGGTGCGCGGTCTGCGGATGATCGCCGTCGCCGAGAACATGGCGTCGACCCCGATCGTGCGGGACCGGTTCTCCGACCCGTTCGCCGAGAAGTTTCTGGCGCCCGAGGTCGACCGGGCGGTGGCGCTGTCCGGCGCGAGCCTGGCCGAGATCCTCGGCCCCGACGGCACGGTGCGGGCCTCCTCGGATCCGTCCCGCATCGGGGCGCAGACCGATCTGGGTCCCAGCCGGGCCGACGAGGGCCGGGCCTGGTTCGGTGACGCCGACGTGGCCGGGGTACACAGCCTCATCGGGCAGGTCCCGATCCTGTCCAGCGACGGCGAGGTGCTGGCGGTCGCCTCGGTCAGCGAGGGCTATCCCTCGGTGTGGCAGCTTTTCAGCGGCGCCGGCGAACGCCTGCTCATCTATCTGGGGCTGGGCGCCGTGCTCGGGATGGTGGCCTCGTGGTTGTTGTCGCGGCGGATCAAGCGGCACACCCGCGGACTGGAGGTCGCCGAGATCGCCGGCCTGGCCGATCATCGGGAAGCACTGCTGCACAGCATCCGGGAGGGGGTGGTGGCGGTGAACACCGACGGGGAGATCACGGTGCTCAACGACAGCGCCCAGGAATTGCTGGGGGTCGGGGCCGACACCGTCGGCCGGCGCGCCGACGACATCGGCCTGGAGCAGGCCGTGGTGGATTTCCTGCTCTCCGGCGAAGGCGAGAATGATGTGGTGATCGCCACCGGCAGCCGGGTGCTGGCGCTCAACCGGCGCGCGGCCAGCAGCCAAGGCCGACGTATCGGTACGGTGACCACGATGCGCGACAGCACCGAACTGGCGGCCCTGCAGGCACAGTTGTCCTCCCACCGCAGTGTGACCGATACCCTTCGAGCCCAGACCCATGAGTTCGCCAATCAACTGCACACCATCTCCGGGCTGGTCCAGCTGGGCGAGTTCGACGCGGTGCACGACCTGGTGGGCACCCTGACCCGGCGCCGCGCCGAGATCAACGATGCTGTCACCCAACGGGTTTCCGACCCGGCGGTGGCGGCACTGCTGATCGCCAAGACATCGCTGGCCGCCGAGAGCGGGGTGACCCTGACGCTGGACAACGACAGCCATCTGCGCGCGCTGCCGCCGGCGCTGGCCACCGACGCGATCACCGTGCTGGGCAATCTGATCGACAATGCCGTCGACGTCTCGGTGGGCTCCGAGCGCGCCCAGGTCACCGTCCGCGTCGATGACGCCGACGGCCTGCTGATGGCGGTGACCGATTCGGGTCCCGGTGTGCCGCAGGAGCTTCGGGAACTGGTGTTCGCCCGCGGTGTCACCTCCAAGCCCGAGGGCCCGGGTGGGCCGGCAGAGAAACGCGGTATCGGGCTGGCCCTGGTTCGGCTGGTGACCGCCCAGCACGGCGGGCACGCCGAGATCGACGACGCACCCGGCGGCGGGGCGTCGTTCGTGGTGCGGTTGCCGGAGTCGGCACTGGCGGCGGGGCGAGCGGAGCGACGCGGAAGCAGCGAGTCAGCCCGTGCGTGATGTGCTGATCGTCGACGACGATTTCATGGTGGCCGAGATCCACCGCCGCTTCGTGGAGCGCATCGAGGGCTTCCAGCCGGTGGCGGTGGCCCGCACCGGCGCGGAAGCGCTCGCGGCGGCAGCAGCTCACCGTCCGCAGCTGATCCTGCTGGATGTGTACCTGCCCGATATGACGGGTCTGGAGGTGCTGCACCGGCTGCGCGCCGAAGGCGATCGCGTCGGCGTCATCATGATCACCGCCGCCCGCGAACTCGACACCGTCCGAGGCGCGCTCGACGGCGGCGCGGCCGACTATCTGATCAAACCGTTCGAGTTCGACCAGTTGGCGGCCAAGCTGGCCGCGTTCGCAGCCCGCGCCGACGCGCTGGCCTCCGACCGAGGGGCGGACCAGTCGATGATCGACGCACTGTTCGGCGGCCCCACCGCCGCTGCCGCACCGGACGCCCTGCCCAAGGGGCTGGGCGCCGAGACGGGACGGTTGGTGCTCGACGCGGTACGCACGGCCGACGAGGTGTCGGCCGCCGAATGCGCCGACCTGGTCGGTATCTCACGGGTGAGCGCCCGGCGCTACCTGGAGCATTATCTGGCCGCCGGGGTGCTGGAACTGCGTCTGCAGTACGGGGCGGGCCGCCCGGAGCGCCGTTACCGCACCGCGGGCTGAAACCGGGTACCGCTCTACTCGGTCGTTCCCGGTCCCGGGGATCCACACTGGGCCCATGACTGCTGCCGATACCACCGGCCGCGACGTCTTCGACGCCGATCTGCCGACCCTGAGCTACGAACAGTTGCCGAGTTCCGCGGCAGCGCACGCCGCGATCGGTGCCGCGCACCGACAGGCGCCGATCGCCATCGGCGCGCACGGGCCGGAGATCCTGGACTACAACCTGGTGCGCGCGGTGCTGCGCGATGACCGGTTCCGGGTGCCCGAGGGGCTGTTCCTGGCCAACCAGGGCATCACCTCGGGCCCGCTGTGGGATCGCGCGATCAGCAACCTGCTCAGCCTCAACGGGGCCCCGCACACCCGACTGCGCAAGCTGGTGGCGCGGGCGTTCACCCCGAAATCGGCGGCCCGGCTACGCCCCATCTGCGTCGAGGTCATCAACGATCTGATCGCCCGGACCGATGCCGGTCGCTGCGATATGGTCGCCGACATCGCCAGGCAGTACCCGATCCCGATCATCTGCGCGCTGCTGGGCGCACCCCGCGAGGACTGGGGACTGTTCTCCGCGTGGACCGATGACATCTTCAAGATGTTCAGTTGGAATCTCGGCGACCAGGCACCGGTCGTGGAACGCGCCTGGGATGCGCTGGACGGCTATGTGGACGCCATGGTGCACCGACGCACGGAGACGCTCACCGATGACCTGTTGTCGGATCTGATCCGCGCCGAATGCGACGGTGACCGGCTGACCCACACCGAGCTGCTGATGCTGGCCGGCGGCATCCTGATCGCAGGCACCGACACCACCCGCAATCAGCTCGCGGCCGCGGTGCAGGTGCTGTGCGAGCATCCCCAGCAGTGGTCGCTGCTGGCGGGCCATCCGGAACTGGCCGCGCACGCCGTCGAAGAACTCATGCGCCACACACCGGTGGTCTTCAGCACCATCCGCGAGACCCTGCAGGATGTCGAACTGGCCGGCTACCTCATCCCGGCAGGCACCCTCGTGGTGGCCAATACCGCTGCCGCCAACCGGGATCCGGCCATCTACCCCGAGCCGGACAGGCTCGACATCACCAGGGAGGGCGCGCCGGCCATGCTGACCTTCGGCGGCGGCGTGCACTACTGCCTGGGCGTGCATCTGGCCCGGCTCGAGCTGGTGGAGGCATTGGTGGCCATCACCCAGGCCATGCCGGACGCACACATCGTCGGCGCGGTGCCGTGGCGTCCGCTCACCGGTATCAGCGGCCCGGCCGCCCTGCCCATGGAGTACGCCCTCGCCGGGTGACAACCATAAGCCGATGCTGCAGGCAGCGGTGTGCCACGATCCGCGGATGACGGCTACCCGGCGTGCCCTCGGGGCACTGCTCACCCTTGTCGTGTTGACCGGGTGCTCGGCAGGGGCGGGCGAATCACCCGGCCCGGCGCGCAACGATCCCGCCGTGGCCGACGCGGTGACCCGCATCGTGGAGACGGTGATGGCCCGGGGCCACCTCAAGGCCGTCATCATCCGGGTCACCGAGGACGGACAGGAGGTCCTGACCCGCGCCTTCGGTGAGTCCATGACGGGCGTGCCCGCCACCCCCACCATGCACTTCCGCAACGGCGCGGTGGCGATCTCCTATGTGGCCACGTTGCTGCTGAAGCTGGTCGAGCAGGGCACGGTGAGCCTCGATGACACGCTGTCGACCTGGCTGCCCGACACCCCGCACGCCGACCAGGCGACCCTGGGCCAGCTCGCCCAGATGACCTCCGGGTACGCCGACTACGTGATCGGTAACGAGGAATTTCAGAAAGCCTTCTACGACAATCCCTTCCGACGATGGGAACCCGAGGATCTGCTGCGGTTCGCGACCGCCAAGCCGCTGCACTACCCGCCCGGCACCAACTGGAATTACGCCCACACCAACTACGTGCTGCTCGGGCTGGCACTGGAGAAGGCGACCGGGCGCGCTATGGCGGACCTGCTCGACGATGAGGTGCTCGGCCCGCTCGGACTGACGAACACCGCCAACTCGTTCACCGCCGAGATTCCCGCGCCCGCGCTGCACGCCTTCACCTCCGAGCGCCGGGAGACGCTCGGCATTGCCAGCGGCACAGCGTTTTACGAGGAATCCACCTTCTGGAACCCGTCCTGGACGATCACACACGGAGCCGTGCAGACCACGAACATCTACGACATGGAAGCCGGCGCCGCCGCCATCGGCTCGGGCAGGCTGCTGACCCGCGAGTCCTATCAGACGATGACCGCACCGGACCTGCGCGGAAAGACCACAACCCTGCCGGGCTGCCCCACCTGCGCGCCGCAGACCGAGGGCTACACCTACGGGCTCGGCATCGTCATCTCCGGTGGCTGGCTGCTGCAGAACCCGTTGTTCGCCGGGCAGGCCGGCGTCGCCGCGTACCTGCCTTCGAAGAAGATCGCGATCGCCATCGCGCTCACCTATCTGCCCGACGCGTTCGACGACACCGGCGGCTACCCCAACGAGGCCGAGACGCTGTTCCGCACGGTGGGCGCCGAGCTCGCTCCCGACGACGCTCCCCCGACACCACCGGGTACTCCGAAGTAGATTTGTCGGGTGGCACCGACAGTTCTGTTCCTCTACAACGACCCCATCGCGACCGAGGCGATGCTCGGCGAGGCATTCACCGACGCCGGCTACGACGTGCAGACCTTCGAAGTCGTGCCGTTGTCGCGGACCGCCGACCCGGCGGTGGCCGTCAGCTTTCCCGACCCCACCGCCTTCGACGTCATCGTTCCGCTGGGAGCACGCTGGCCGGTGTACGACGAGGCGCTGAAGTCCACTTGGGTCGGCGCGGAGACCGAACTGGTCCGCGAGGCCGCGGTCGCGGGCATCCCCACCCTCGGCGTCTGCTTCGGCGGGCAGCTGCTGGCGCAGGCCTTCGGCGGCAGTGTCTTCCGCTCGGAGACCCCCGAGATCGGCTGGTACGAACTGGAATCCGATCAGCATGAGGTGATCCCGGCAGGCCCGTGGTTCGAATGGCATTTCGACCGCTGGACGCTACCTCCGGGTGCCACCGAGATCGGGCGGACCCCGGGCGCATCCCAGGCCTTCACACTCGGCCGGTCGGTGGGGTTGCAGTTCCACCCCGAACTGGATCCGGCCCTGCTCGAACTCTGGCTCGATGATGACCGCGAGGCCGGGGAGGCCACGCTGGCCGGCCGCACCCACGACGAATTACGCGCCCGCACAGCCGAATTACACGACGACGCGGCGCGGCGGATCAGACGCCTGGTCCGAGGGTTCCTGACCTATACGGCCCGTCAGCCGTGCCCCAGTTCGTGAGCCAACGCCGCGTCGATGACGGGGCGGCGGAAGGTGTGCCCCAGCCCGTTGAGCTTGGCCGGTATCACCCGCTGATCGGCTTCGGCGAGTTCCTGGGCGCCCTGCGCGCCCAGCAGTAGCTTCGGACCGAAAGAGGGCACCGGAAGCAGCGTCGGCCGGTGCAGCACCCTGCCCAGCGCGGCGGTGTAGTCGTTGTTGCGCACCGGTTCTGGCGCCACGGCGTTCACCGGCCCGGTCAGCCGGTCGTCATACAGCGCGCGATGGTAGACGTCGAGCAGATCGTCGATGCCGATCCAGGACAGCCACTGGGTGCCGCTGCCCAACCGGCCACCCAGACCGGCGGCGAACAGCGGGCGCATCAGTCGCAGGGTGCCGCCGCGCGCCGATTGCACTACACCGGTGCGCACGTTGACGACGCGCAGACCGGCGGCCGCGGCGGGCTCGGTCGCGGCCTCCCAGTCGGCCACCACCTCGGCGAGGAACCCGTCGCCCCGGGTGGCGTCCTCGGTGAGCAGCGAGTCGCCGCACGCGTATCCGTAATAGCCGACGGCCGAGGCACTGACGAAGATCTTCGGGCCGTCGACGACACTCGCAGCGGCCTCGGCGAGCTTGCGGGTGGGCCCGATCCGGCTGTCCCGGATGGCCGCCCGGTGCGAGTCGGTGAACCGCCCCGCGATCGAGGCCCCGGCCAGGTGCACGACGGCGTCCACGCCGGCCAACAGGTCCGGAGCCGGGTTGTCCGGATCCCAGTGGCGCTCATCCGATCCCGCCGGTGTGCCACGCACCAGCCGGATGACCCGGTGAGCACCGGTGCTCAGGAACGCGGTCAGCGCATCACCGACCAGACCGCTGGCGCCGGTCACGGCGATCACCATCGGCGCCAGACCGGCCGCACGGTGCGCGGCGAGGTCCTCGGCCAGCTGGGTGTGCCGGTAAACGAACATCGGGCGCAACGCCGCCGCGGGCACCACCGCGTCGATCCGGTCGTATACCCGGGTGCCGGCGCCCGCCTCGGCGTACTCGTGGGTGTGCCGCCAGGTGCCGATCACCCGGGCCGGCCAGGAGGCCGGGCCGTCGGTGGCGAGCGTGTCGACGAACCGGTGCGGCGGGTCGAACTCCGCGGGTTCGTGCTGGGCCACCCAGCGCAGTCCGCCGGGCAGCCCGAGTATGGCCTGTCCGTCGGCCAGCGAGTCGGTCTCGGCGATCACCGTCATCGGCTGCCACGGCGGTACCAGCCGCCGCATCGCCCCGGGCCGGGTGTGCCAGGCGAAGACCTCGTCAATCGGATGGTCGACGATGCTGTCGTACTCGATACCCATGGACTTCCGTTCCTGGTTGGACCCTGCGGGCCGGGGGGTACCCCAGATCCTGTGAACGAAACGGGCATCCGGTTTCCGAATCGACGCGCAGCGGGGCGCTCGCTGGCCACCGCGCTCGCGCATCACCGCGGCGCGACGGCGACCGTGGTGCTCGGTCTGGCCCGGGGCGGCGTCCCGGTCGGTTTCGAGGTCGCGGCCGCGCTCGGCCTTCCCTTCGATGCCTTTTTGGTCCGCAAGCTCGGCTTGCCGCACTGGCCCGAGCTGGCGATGGGGGCATTGGCCACCGGCGGCGCGGTGGTGCGCAACGCGGATCTGATCCGCAGTCAGGCGATCACCGAGGACCAGCTGCAGGAGGTCATCGAAGCCGAGCGGGTGGAGTTGCGCCGCCGCGAGGCGGCCTACGGTGTCCAGCAGGCACCGGATCTGGCCGGACGCACCGTGATTCTGGTCGACGACGGCATCGCCACCGGCGCGAGCATGCTCGCCGCGGTCCGGGCCGTTCGCGCGGCGGGGGCCGCCGCCGTGGTGGTGGCGGTGCCGGTGGCATCCCGCACGGCATGCCACCTGATCGATGACGAGGTCGACGAGTTGATCTGTGTCGATGCCCCGCCGGACTTCCGCGCGGTGGGGCAGGCCTACGACGATTTCACCCAGACCAGCGACGACGAGGTACGCGCGCTACTGGCCGGACACCGCTAGCTCTTCGGGGTGTCCTCGGGGTCGGGCGAGATCTCGACGGCGCCGCCGGACTCGTTGTCGTTGTCGTCGGCGTCGGTGACCCCGGCGACCTCGGTATCGGCGTCCACGGCCTCGGAGTCGTGGCGATCGGGCTCTGTCACTTCCGGCTCCTCGGGATAGTCCTGGACACCTTGCTCGTCCTCGTCCGCATCGGCGGCATCGACGTCGGGGTCGCCGTCGCGCCGGGAACGCAGCGCATCGGCGATGAGCAACAACACGCCGATGACGCTGGCCCCGATGCAGACCCAGGCGATCAGCTCATTGCTGGTGACGACGGCGGCCACCAGGGCGACCAGACCGATGACAGCAAGAACGAGCGCGATGATCAGCATGGGACGAACTTAACCGGTGCTGAGCCGGTCAGTTGTTACCCCGGTTGAACTGGTTGAAGCCGCCACCCTCGTTACCGGCAGCGGAGTCGACCGGTGCCGCCGAACCACGCTGGCCCAGCTCTTCGAGCTGAGATTCCAGGTAGGTCTTGAGTCGGGTGCGGTACTCGCGCTCGAAGGTGCGCAGCTGCTCGAGGCGACCTTCCAGCACGGTGCGCTGCTGGTTGATGGTGCCCATGATCTCGGAGTGCTTGCGCTCGGCGTCGGCCTGCAGGGCGTCGGCCTTCTCCTGCGCCTGACGCAACTGCGTCTCGGAGCGGGTCTGGGCATCGGACAGCAGGGCGTCGGCCTTGGCGCGAGCGTCCGCCACAGTCGTCTCGGCGGTGCTGCGCGCCTCGCTGACCAGGGCGTCGGCCTGGGCGCGGGCATCGGCGAGCAGCTTGTCCGACTCGGCCTTGGCCGTGCCGGTCAGGCGGTCCGCGGTGTCCTGGGCCAGGCTGAGCACCTTGGCCGCCCGCAGATGCGAATCTTCGGAGACCGGGGCCTGCTGCGCCACCGGTGCGACGGGCGCGGGGGCCTCGTACACCGGCTGGACCGGCTCGGGCTCCGGCTCGGGCTGCGGGGCCTGATAGGGCGGGATCGTCTGAGTCGCCTGGATGCCGCCGCCGGAACGTGCACCGGCCAGCTCCGAGTCGAGCTCGGACACCCGCTGACGCAGGTCGGCATTCTCCTCGATGAGCCTGGTCAGCTCGTTCTCGACCAGGTCGAGGAAGGCGTCTACCTCGTCCTCGTTGTAGCCGCGCTTGCCGATCGGCGGCTTACTGAATGCGACGTTGTGAACGTCGGCTGGAGTGAGCGGCATTGTCTGCCCCCTTGAAGTCTGGACCGTCAACCGGTTTCGAAGTGTAGAGCGTCAGTAGAAGTAACTGGCGTCCATCCTGTCACAGCAGACTCTACGGTTGCACCGGAGGCTCATAATTAAGAGCGAATTTCAATGTTCGGGGTGACTTGCGGGGACGATCGCGGTCAGATCGTGGCGCTGGCAGCGGCACCGAATGCCAGCTGCATCCCGATGAACGCGACCAGCAACAACACCATGATCGACAGATCGAATCGCACCGCGCCGATGGTGAGCTGCGGGATGATCCGGCGCAGCAGCTTCACCGGCGGATCGGTGACGCTGAGGATGAGCTCGAGCACCACCACGGTGGCACCCTTCGGCTGCCAGTCACGACTGAACGACCGGATGAATTCGACAACGACCCGGGCGATCAGCAGCAGCCAGAAGACGAACAGCACAAAACCCAGGATTTGAAAGACCATCGACAACTGAAGCCGACCTCACTACTGCATACACAGACGGGCAGGTACTAGGGACATTGAGCAGATGGGACGAGCATGCGATCCCAGGACGTCAGCCTACCTGGCGGGCTGAGACGACCCGAGAGACGCAGCGTCGCCACTGCTGATGGCCTCTACTGGTAGGAGTAGAAGCCCGCTTCGGCGATTCGGCGGCGCTCGTCGGCGCTGACGTCGATATCGGCAGGCGAGAGCAGGAAGACCTTGGTGGCGACCTTGTCGAAGGAGCCGCGCAGCGCGAACGCCAGGCCGGCGGCGAAGTCGACCAGCCGCTTGGCGTCGGCGTTGTCCATTGACACCAGGTCCATGATCACCGGGGTGCCGTCGCGGAAACGCTCACCGATGGTGCGTGCCTCGCTGTAATCCTTGGGACGCAGCGTGGTGATCTTGGCGAGCGGGCTACCGGCCTCGAACAGTTCGGCCATCCGGCGCGGTTCCATGGCAAGCGCGCCACGGGTCGGCGCGCCTGCGAAACGCGGTGCCGGGCGGTCGAACTCACGCGGTGCGCGCAGCCGGCCCTCGAAGCGCGGGGCATCGCCGTAGCCGCCGCGGTACGCGCCGGGGACGTCCTCGTACTCGCGGGCCGGAACCCGGTCGTCGAACGCCCGGGGCTCGCGGCCGTAACCCTCGTCCTCGAAACGCTCTTCGGCGCCGCGCCGCGGGTACGCACGCGGCCCACGCTCGTCGTCGTAGTACTCATCGTCGTAATCGTCCATCGGCGCCATACCGAAGTAGGCCTTGACCTTGTGCAGAGTGCTCATCGCCTGCCCCTTTAACGACTTGTGTCTGTGTTGTCTGTGATGAAGATGTGACTGGAGTGACTACTCAGGGTGACGTTAGAGGACGTTGCCCCATCAACGCGGTTCCGACACGCACACACGTGGATCCGTATCGCACGGCCGTCTCCATATCCCCCGACATCCCCGCCGAAAGCCCCAGCGGATGGGTGAAAGACCGCTGTACCCGGTCGCGTTCGGCCTGCAGCCGCGCGAACGCGTCCTCGGCTTCCCAGTTCAGCGGTGGGATACCCATCAACCCCGCGAACTCCAGTGCGTCGATGGCATGTGTTGCGGCACATAGCTCGTCGATCAGGTCCGGCTTGTTCACATCCACCCCGCCACGATCGGGATCGCCGTCGAGACTGATCTGCAGATAGACCCGTAGCGGCCGGGTGCGCCCTCCGCCGTCCAGCTCCTGCTCGGCGCCTCCGCCGAGCGCGGCGATCAGCCGGGCACTGTCCACCGAATGTGCGGCATAGGCCCAGCGGGCAATCGCGCGCGCCTTGTTGCGCTGGATGTGGCCGACCATGTGCCAGCGGATCTCGTCGGAGGGAAACGCGGAGCGCAGATCGGCGACCTTGCGGGCGGCTTCCTGCTCCCGCGACTCGCCGAACTCGGTACAGCCCAATCGCCGCAGGATGACGACATCGGAGGCGGGGAAGAACTTCGTGATCGGGAGCAGGTCGATATCGCGCACCGGTCGGCCGGCGGCCTCGGCGGCATGGGCCAGCCGGGTCCGCACCGCGGCCAGCGACCCGGCCAGTTCGACATCGCGGTGAGTGCTCATTCCATCCACACCAAGGACGCCATGCGCCCGGTCGGAGCATCGCGTCGATGACTGAACAGTGCGGCGTCCTCGACGGTGCAGCGGCGATCGATATCGATGGAGGTGACGCCCAGCTTCGTGAGTTGCCGGGCGAGCCCGGCGCGGATGTCCAGGCCGGGGGTGCCCTTGGCGGTGCGGCAGCGACTGCCCGGCAGTACGGCATCCACCTCGGCGGCCATCTCCGCGGGCACCTCATAGTTACGCCCGCTCACCGCGGGACCCAACAGCACCGAGATATCGGCGACGGAAGCGCCCGCCTTCACCATTTCCTCCACGGTGCGGGGCACGATCCCGATCTGGGCCCCCACCCGGCCCGCGTGCGCGGCGCCGATGACCCCGGCTCGCGCATCGGCCAGCAGCACCGGGACACAGTCCGCGGTCACCACGGCCAGCGCCAGCCCGCGGGTGGTGCTCACCAGCGCATCGGTCTGGTCGACGACGGCGTCTTGCGGGCCGTCGACCACCACGACATTGGCCGAATGCACCTGATTCATCCAGACCACGGCGTCCTCGGCCAGACCGATCGCGGTCGCCAACCGTTTCCGGTTGGCCGCCACCGCGGCCGGGTCATCGCCGACGTGGTCGCCGAGATTGAATGTGTCGAACGGACGTGCCGATACTCCGCCCGCGCGGGTGGTGGTCACGCGCCGAACCCGAACGGGCACGACGGATCAGTGGCGCATGAACGGCGGCACGTCGACGTCGTCGTCGGAGATGCCACCGTCGTCCGGACCGCCGATCTTCACCGTCGCGCCGTTGGTGTGCACCGGGACCGACATGGCGTCGGCGGGCTCGAACACGCTGGAGCGCACCTTGCCGGCCGTACCGGGAGTCACGCCGGCGGCGCCTTCACCGACAACGGGTTTGCGGCTGGGGCCCGTGGTGTCGAATCCGGCGGCGATGACGGTGACCCGGACCTCGTCGCCCAGGGAGTCGTCGATCACGGTGCCGAAGATGATGTTGGCCTCGGCGTGGGCGGCTTCCTGCACCAGCGAGGCGGCCTCGTTGATCTCGAACAGTCCGAGGTCGCTGCCACCGGCCACCGACAGCAGCACGCCCTGCGCGCCCTCCATCGAGGCTTCCAGCAGCGGGGAGTTGATGGCGATCTCGGCGGCCTTGAGCGCGCGTCCGTCTCCGCGGGCCGAGCCGATACCCATCAAGGCAGTGCCCGCGCCACTCATCACACCCTTGACGTCGGCGAAGTCGACGTTGATCAGACCGGGGGTGGTGATCAGGTCGGTGATGCCCTGGACGCCGTTGAGCAGCACCTCGTCGGCGCTGCGGAACGCGTCCATCAGCGAGACGGCGGCGTCGCCCATCTGCAGCAGCCGGTCATTGGGGATGACGATCAGGGTGTCGCAGCTTTCGCGCAGCGCGGTGATCCCGGTCTCGGCCTGGTTGGACCGGCGCTTGCCCTCGAAGGAGAACGGCCGCGTCACGACGCCGACGGTCAACGCACCCATCTTGCGCGCAATGCTGGCGACCACGGGTGCGCCACCGGTGCCGGTGCCGCCGCCCTCTCCTGCGGTCACGAAGACCATGTCCGCGCCGCGGATCAGTTCCTCGATATCGTCCTTGGCGTCTTCGGCGGCCTTGCGGCCGACCTCGGGGTCGGCGCCGGCGCCAAGGCCACGGGTGGAGTCGCGACCGACGTCGAGCTTGACGTCGGCATCGCTCATCAACAACGCCTGAGCGTCGGTGTTGATGGCAATGAACTCCACTCCCTTCAGGCCTTGTTCGATCATCCGGTTGACGGCGTTGACGCCGCCGCCGCCGATGCCGACCACCTTGATAACGGCGAGGTAGTTATGCGGGGGGGTCATCGCGGGTCGCCCTTTCCTGCCCTGAAGTATCGATGTCGGTGTGCGAAACCCTCAACCTCAACCATAGGCTTAGAGTTATGTCAAGTAGTTCCGCGCAAACAGAACGGTAGGGCGACCCGGCGCAGGAACACTGCAGGCGCGCCGACACGACGCGACAATTTCTCTGGCTCTGCGCGCCGTGTCCTCTTGCCGCGCGCGGCGTGTCCTACTTGACGGTCGGCAGATCCGGGCTGGAGACGTCGTAGACCTGCCCGGGCTGGGTGAGCAGCGCCGCCAACTTGAGCGCCTTCTCCTGGGTGCGATCGGTGGTGCCCCACACCACTTTCCGGCCGTCAAACAGGATCAGTGTGATCGCCGCCACCGAGGGCGCCTCGACCCGGCTCACCTGACCCGCCACCTCCGGCGGCAGTGAGGTGAGCACCTCGAGGGCCGCCTCGGTCGCCGGATTGTTGGGCCCCGGTGCCTCGGTGTCGATATAGGGCAGGCCGGGCGGCGGCGGGGCGGTCACGAAATCGACGCCGTCCTTGTCGAACAGGTGCGGACCGTCGGGATAGTCCTTGACCACCAACGGAATCCGCTCCTCGACGGTGATACGCAGCGTCGAGGGGTACTCGCGCTGCACCCGGGCGCTGGCCACCCGCCGGATGGAGGCCACCCGCTCGGCCACCGCGTCGGTGTCGACCTGCAGCAGGGGTGTCCCCGACGGCACGGCCGCGGCCTGCCGGATCTCCTCCTCGGTGAGGGCGGTGAGGCCGGTGACCACGGTCGCGCGCGCCGACATGATCGGCGTGAAGTACAGCAGCAGGCCGGCACCGACGATCAGCACGGCGAGCAATGCCGACCACATCAGCACCTTCAGACCGCGGATCACCCCGCGACTGTTCGGTGCCGGCTGCTCCTCGGTGCGCCCGAAGGCGCGCCGCTTGGCCTCGCGACGGTTCTGCTCGATGGCCATGGCGCGTGCCTGCGCGGTGCGGCGTTCCTCGCGTTCCCGCCGGGCGCGGCGGCGCGGCCCCTCGAAGTCCTCGTCGGGCTCGGCGCCCTGCTCGGGAGACTCGGTGTCCGCCGCGGGCGGGGCGTCCTCGACGGGCGCTGCCGTCTCGTCGGCGGCTACCCCGTCAGCCGAGGTGGTTTCGGGCTCGTCCTGCCCGTCGGCCGGGCCGGTCATCTAGCGCGCCGCCCGGTCGGCACGCGCAGTCACGGCGTCCAGGATCTCGCGGCCCAGCAGGGTGACATCGCCGGCGCCCATCGTCACCACCACGTCACCCGGTCCGGCAGCGGCCGCTACCTTCTCGGCGACCGCCGAGAAATCCGGCACGTAGTGCACCGGCACGCTGACATGCTCGGCGATGCTGCGCCCGCTGATCCCGGCGATCGGCTGCTCGCGCGCGGCGAAGACGTCCAACACGAACACCTCATCGGCCGCACTCAGCGCGGCGCCGAACTCGCGCGCGAAAGTCTGTGTGCGCGAATACAGATGCGGTTGGAAGACGACGATGGCGCGGCCCTGTGATTCGGCGGCCAGCGCGCGCACCGCGGACAATGCGGCCGACACCTTCGTCGGATGATGGGCGTAATCGTCGAACACCTTGACCTCGGCCGCCACACCGACCAGTTCGAACCGGCGACGCACACCCTCGAACTCGGCCAGGGCATCGAGCACGACGTCGGGATCGGCGCCGGCCTGCATCGCGGCCAGTAGCGCGCCCAGCGCATTGAGCGCCATGTGCCGGCCGGGCACCGACAACCGCATGGTCCGCGGGCCGCTCTCCCCCGCCAACTGCACCGTCGCCACCGCGCTGGTGCCGTGTTGCTCCCAGTCCAGCAGGGCTCCGGCCAGATCATCGCCGGTACTGCCGTAACGCAGCACCCGGATCCCCAGGGCCGCAGTGCGTCCGGCGAGTGCGGCGGCGCCCGGATCATCCACACAGGCAACCAGGGCGCCGCCGGGCGTCAGGCGCTCCATGAAGGCGTCGAACACGTCGACATATGCCTGCTCGCTGCCGAAGAAGTCCAGATGGTCGGCCTCGATATTGGTCACCACGGCGATGTCGGGCTGGTACTGCACCAGCGATCCGTCGCTCTCGTCGGCCTCGGCGACGAAATAGGCGCCGCTGCCGTGATGCGCGTTGGTACCGGCCGCGCCGAGATCCCCGCCGACGGCGAACGACGGGTCGAATCCGCTGTGCTGCAACGCCACGATCAGCATCGAGGTCGTGGTCGTCTTGCCGGCCGTCCCGGTGACCATCAGCGTGGTGTCACCGGCCATCAGTTTGGCCAGCACCACCGGGCGCAGGATCACCGGGATACCCCGGCGGCGCGCCTCGACGAGTTCGGGATTGGTCTTCGGGATCGCCGCGTGCGTGGTCACCACCGCGGTCGGACCGCCGTCGAGCATGTCCAGCGCCGAACCGTCGTGCCCGATCCGGATCACGGCGCCCCGGGCCCGCAGCGCCGCGACACCCCGGGACTCCTTGGCATCCGAGCCCGAGACCTGCCCCCCGCGGTCGAGCAGGATCCGGGCGATACCGGACATCCCGGCACCGCCGATGCCCACCATGTGCACGCGCTGAAGCTCCGGCGGTAACCCTTTCACCGCACTGACTTTCGGTTCGCGCGGTACTGGCGCGCCACCTCCAGCGCCACCTCGGCCACCCGGCGGGCGGCGTCGCGGTGCCCGGCCAGCGCGGCGGCCGCCGTCATCTGCTGCAGGCGGTCGGGATCGGCCAGCACCGAGGCCACGGTGTCGGCGATCAGGGACGGTGACAGGTCGGCGTCATCGATCAGCAGACCGCCGCCGGCGTCGACCACCGGCAGCGCATTGAGGCGTTGTTCGCCGTTGCCGATGGGCAGTGGGACGTAGACAGCGGGCAGGCCGATGGCGCTGACCTCGGCCACCGTCATCGCGCCCGACCGGCAGATGGCCAGATCGGCGGCGGCGTAGGCCAGGTCCATCCGGTCCAGGTAGGGCACCGCGACATAGGGCGGCCCCGAAGGTTCGGGCAGCTCGAGGGTGTTTTTCGGACCATGTGCGTGCAGCACCGAAATACCCTTGGCGGCAAGTGCGCCCGCCGCGCCGGAGACCGCACGGTTGATCGACTGCGCGCCCTGGGATCCCCCGAACACCAGCAGCACGCGGGCGTCCTCGGCGAAGCCGAACGCGGCTCGCGCCTGCGCGCGCAGGGCGGCGCGGTCCAGTGCGGTGATGCTGGCGCGCACCGGCACCCCGACCACCTCGACGGCCCCGAGGCCCGGATCCGGTGTCGCGGCCAGCACGCGCTGCGCGGAACGCGCGCCCAGGCGGTTGGCCCAGCCGGCGCTGGCGTTGGCCTCGTGGATCACCACGGGCACCCGGGACCGGCGCAGGCCGGGCCGGGCGGCGAGGTAGGCGGGCACCGAGACGTAGCCGCCGAAACCGATGACGACGTCGACATCCACCGAGTCGAACACCGCTCTGGTCTGCCGGACCGCGGTGCGCACCCGCAGCGGCAGCCGCAATAGATCGGCCGACGGCTTGCGTGGCAGCGGCACCGGGGTGATGAGCTGCAGGTCGTAGCCGCGCTCAGGGACCAGGCGGGTTTCCAGGCCGCGCGCAGTGCCCAGCGCGRTGATCCGTACCTGTGGGTCCAACTCGGTCAGTGCATCGGCCACGGCCATCGCGGGTTCGACGTGTCCCGCCGTGCCGCCCCCCGCCAGAACGACCGATATCGTGCTCACCCGTAACGCTGACCTTCCAATGACCGGGCACGTCCCTGTTGGCCACGCCCCTGGCGGCCGTTTCGGCCGTCTCCATGATGCCCTGCGCGCCGTGCCGCCCGTTCGCCCGGTTGGGCAGTGCGGCGTGGGTCGGCCGCCGGGGCCTTGCGGGGCTGCTTGGTCTTGGCCTTTGCCGGCGCCTTCTTGACGGCCTTGCCAGGGGTCTTGGCCTCCTTGGTGCGCAGCCGGTCGCGGGCCACTTCGAGGCGGCTGGGCACATACGGCACCGGCGGCGGCAGCCGCAGCAACCTGGTGACGCGGTCATCGCGGCCGGCGCGCAGCGCGGCCACCGCCTCGGGTTCGTGTCTGGCCGCGTTGGTGATCACGCCGAGGATGAGCATCGTTGTCGCCGTGGAGGTGCCGCCGGCGGAGATGAGGGGCAGCTGCAGGCCGGTGACCGGCAGCAGGCCCACCACGTAGCCGACGTTGATGAAGGCCTGACCGATCACCCACAGCGTCACCGTGGCGGTGAGCAGGCGCAGGAACGGATCGGCGGAGCGACGGGCGATCCGCATCCCGGTGTAGGCGAACAGGCCGAACAGGCACAGCACGCCGGCGGCACCGATGTAGCCGAGTTCCTCGCCGATGATGGCGAAGATGAAGTCGTTGTGGGCGTTGGGCAGGTAGTTGTACTTGGCGGTGCCCTGTCCCAGGCCGTCGCCGAACAATCCGCCGTTGGCCAGCGCGTAGCGGGCTTGGCGGGCCTGGTATCCCGAGCCCTGGCCGTCCGCCATCGGGTTGAGCCAGGATTGCACGCGGGCCGAGCGGTACCCGGCGGACACCGCGAGGATGCCGGCGGCGATCACCGCGCCGGACACCGTGCTGACGAACAACTTCAGCGGCAGACCTGCGTACCAGAGCAGGCCGAGCAGGATGATGCTCAGTGACACCGACTGCCCGAGGTCGGGCTGCATGAAGATCAGGGTCAGCGCCAGCCCCGCGGCGGGCAACAGGGGCACCAGCATCTGGCGCAGCGTCGCCTGCTCCATCCGGCGGGCGGCCAGCAGGTGCGCACCCCAGATGGCGAAGGCCATCTTGGCCAGCTCCGACGGCTGCATGGAAAACCCGCCGAACACGAACCAGCCCCGGGAACCGTTGGCGATCTTGCCGATTCCTGGGATGAGCACCAGGACCAGCAGGATGATGGTGAACACGAACGCGGGCAACGCCAGCCTGCGCATGATCCTGATCGGCATGCGCAGCGCGATGTAGAAGGCCACCAGGCCGACCAGGGTCCACACCACCTGCTTCAGGAACACCGTCCACGGTGAGCCGCCGGAGTCATACGAATAGACCCCCGATGCGGACAGCACCATGATCAGTCCGAGCGTCACCAGGATGGATGCCACCGCGATGATCAGGTGGAACGACGTCATCGGCCGGCTCAGCCAGGCACCGAACCGGGTACGCGGCTGTTCGGCGGCGGCGACGGTGGCGGGTTTCTTGGCGGCGGTCGCCGTGTCGGACGTGGCCTTCGTGTCGGACTTCCCGGGACGGCGCAACCGCGACCGCGCCGCGGTCAGAAAATTGTTCACCCGCCACTCACAAGAGTCACAGGCGTCACGCCAGCCCCAGTAGTCCCCTGCACCCCAGAATCCTCCCCCGTCCCGCGCCGGAGGGCGCGGATATCTGGGGCGTGTCGCGGTAACGGTCCGATTGACGGTGGTCAGCTAATCCGGGAAACGCAAAGCGGCCGCCGTGACGGCGGCAAAAGCAGTCGTTTCAGGTGTCTCGGCGAAATCGCCGCGACTGAGCGGCTAAGCGCCGACGCCGGCCGCACCGCGGCGCCTAAGCGCCGACGATCGAAAGCCATTCGCCGTAGAACAGCGCCACACCCAGACCACACGCGATCGCGGTGAGCAGCCAGAACCGGATGATCACCGTGGTCTCCGCCCAGCCCACCAGTTCGAAGTGGTGGTGGAACGGCGCCATCCGGAACACCCGACGCCCGGTGGTCCGGAACGCCAGGATCTGCACCACCACCGAGGTCACCTCGGCGACGAAGAGCGCACCCAGCACCACGGCCAGGATCTCGGTGCGACTGGTCACCGACAGCCCAGCGATGATGCCGCCCAGCGCCAGCGACCCGGTGTCCCCCATGAAGATCTTGGCCGGGGCCGCGTTCCACCACAGGAAGCCGATGCAGGCGCCCGCCGTCGCGGCGGCCACCAGCGCGAGATCGAGCGGGTCACGCACGTTGTAGCAGCCGAGTCCCGGGCTGGTCGCACACGCATTGCGGTACTGCCAGAAGGTGATGAGCACGTAGGCGGCGCTGACCATCGCCATCGCGCCCGCGGCCAGCCCGTCGAGCCCGTCGGTCAGGTTCACCGCGTTGGACCAGGCGCTGACGAGCACCACCACGAACACCACGAACACCAGCGGGGCCAGCGTGACGGTGGCGATCTCGCGCACATAGGACAGCTGCGCGCTGCCCGGCGTCAACCCCTCGGCATTGCTGAACTGCAGCACCAGCACGCCGAACAGCACCGCAGCGGACAGTTGCCCGACGGTCTTGGCCGTCTTGTTCAGGCCCAGGTTGCGGGACCGGCGGATCTTGATCGAGTCGTCGATGAAGCCGACAATGGCCAGCGCGGTGGCCAGGCCGAGCACCAGCACACCGGAGGCCGAGGGCCCTTCGCCGTCGAAGGCCAGGCCCACCAGGTGGGTGCCCAGGTAACCGGCCCAGATGCCGGTGATGATCGCCACCCCGCCCATCGACGGCGTGCCGCGCTTCTTCTGATGGCTGGGTGGACCGTCCTCACGGATCTCCTGGCCGAATCCCTGCTTGGTGAACAGCCGGATCAGCACCGGCGTCAGGATGATCGACACCGCGAGCGCGATGGCGACCGCGAAAAGGACCTGCTTCACCGCTACTGACCCCCCTGCTCGGCGAGCAGGTCGGCGAGCGCGCCGAGTCCGGCGGCGTTCGAGGCCTTCACAAGTACAACGTCCCCCTCGGCCAGTTCGGCCCTCAGCAAATCCAGTGCGGCGTCGGCGTCGGGAACCAGCACCGCCTCACTGCCCCATGAGCCTTCCATCACCGCCCCCTGGAGCATGGCGTTCATCGGTCTCCCGGTTCCCACGACAATCAGACGAGACACATCTAAGCGCACGGCGAACCTGCCGATGCGATCGTGTTCGGATATCGCGTCGTCCCCGAGTTCGCCCATCTCGCCCAGGACAGCCCAGCTACGCCGTTTTCGGCCGGTGGTCGTGACGGCCTCACGCGCCATCCAGGCCAGCGCTTTCAGCCCGGCCGTCATCGAATCCGGGTTGGCGTTGTAGGCGTCGTTGATGATGGTGACGCCATCGGCGCGGGTGCTGACATGCATCCGGCGCGCCGAGACCGGACCGGCCGCGGCGAGGGCGTCGGCCACCTGCTGCAGGGTCGCCCCGCATTCCAGCGCGACCGCGGCCGCGCACAGCGCGTTGGACACCTGGTGTTCGCCGTGCACGGCCAGCGCGACGTCGACGGCACCGTCGCCGGCGTGCAGCGTGAAGCGCGGGCGCGCCAGCTCGTCCAGGGACTCCGCACTCGACCAGACATCGGCGCCCGAACCGCGTGACACCCGCACCACCCGGGCCCGGGTCTTCTCGGCCATCGCGGCGACCGCCGAGTCGTCGGCGTTGAGCACGACCACCCCGGACTCCGGAACAGCTTGCGGCAGTTCTGATTTGGTCTGCGCAATGACCTCGCGCGAGCCGAACTCGCCGAGATGGGCGGTGCCGACGTTGAGCACCACCCCGATCGACGGTGTCGCGATGGAGGCCAGTGCCGCGATATTGCCGGGATGGCGTGCCGACATCTCCAGGATCAGGAAGTCGGTCTCGGCGGTGGAGCGCAGCACGGTCCACGGATGGCCGAGCTCGTTGTTGAACGAACCCGGTGGGGCCACCACCTCGCCGAGCGGCGCCAGCACCGCAGCAAGCAGATCCTTGGTCGAGGTCTTTCCCGACGACCCGGTGACACCGATGATGCGCAGTCCGCCCGCCACCAACTCGGCGGCCACCGCGGAGGCCAGCTTGGCCAGCGCGGCGAGCACCGCGGCGCCCGACCCGGCCGCGTCATCGTGCTCCAGTGCACCCGACGCGGTGTCGGCGGCCGCCACGGCGGGCACCACGACGGCAGGCACGCCGACCGGGCGGGCGGCGAGCACCGCCACCGCGCCCGAGGCGATGGCCCCGGCCGCGAAATCATGGCCATCGGAGCGGGCGCCCGGCAAGGCCAGGAACAGCCCGCCGGGGGTGACCGCCCGCGAATCGAACTCGACGGTGCCGGTGATCCGGACGGTTTCGGCCTCGGCGGCGGTGATATCGGCCAGCTCGCCACCGACGATCTCGGCGACCCGGGCCAGCGTCATCGCGATCATCGGGTCCGCCCGAGGGCGGTCAGCGCGTCGGCGAGCTCTACCCGATCGTCGAACGGACGGGTGACGCCACCGCTGGTCTGCCCCGATTCGTGGCCCTTTCCGGCGATCAGCACCACATCTCCGGTGCGCGCCCAGGCCACGGCGTGGTCGATGGCCGCGCGGCGGTCCCCGATCTCGACGACCTCGGCGGTCCGGCCGGTGGTACCGGCCAGCACGGCGGCCCGGATGGCCGCCGGGTCCTCATCGCGCGGGTTGTCATCGGTGACGACCACGAGGTCGGCCAGTTCGGCGCCGACCCGGCCCATCGGTTCGCGCTTGCCCACGTCACGATTGCCGCCGGCACCGAACACCACGGCGATCCGGGCGCCGGGCTCCTGGTCGCGCAATGTCTGCAGCACCGCCTCCAGCGCACCCGGCTTATGGGCGTAGTCGACGAGCGCCAGGAAGTCCTGACCGCGGTCGACGATCTCCAGCCGGCCCGGCACCGCCGCGGCACGCAGACCGGGGGCGCTCTGCTCCGGCGACACCCCGACCACGTCGAGCAGTGCCACCGCGAGCAGCGCGTTGGCGATGTTGTAGCGCCCCGGCAGGGCGATCTGCAGGGTGTGGTGCACCCCGGCGGGGTCGACGGCGACGAACTCCTGGCCGCCCTGCCCGACCGCGCGCACCGCGTCGATCCCCCAGTCGGCGTCCGCGCCGCCGGCACTGACCCGCACCGGCGATCGGGACCGCTCCGCGATCTGGCGGCCCCAGTCATCGTCGACGCAGACCACCGCGTGCGCGGCGTGGGTGGGCGCCGCGGGCTCGAACAGCCGGGCCTTGGCGTCCAGGTAGTCCTCCATCGTCGGATGGAAGTCGAGGTGGTCGCGGGAGAGGTTGGTGAAACCGCCGGCCTCGAAGACCGTCCCGTCGACGCGGCCCAGCGTCAACGCATGGCTGGACACCTCCATCACCACGGTGTCCACGCCGCGTTCCAGCATCACCGCCAGCAGCGCCTGCAGGTCGGGGGCCTCCGGTGTGGTCAGTGAGCTGGGCTCGTCGCGTCCGTCGATGCGGATGCCGACGGTGCCGATCAGGCCCACGGTCCGACCGGCGGCCCGCAGGCCCGCCTCGACCAGATAGGTGGTGGTCGTCTTGCCCGACGTTCCGGTGACACCGATGACGCGCAGCGTCCGGGACGGATGACCGTAGACATCGGCGGCGAGCGCGCCGAGCACCGCCCGCGGTTCGGGATGCACCAGCACCGCGGCATCCAGGTCGGCGGGCAGCTGTTCGGCACCGGCCGGATCGGTCAGCACGGCCAGCGCACCGGCGGCCACGGCGTCGGCGGCGAATCGGGCTCCGTGTGCCGATGCCCCCGGTAGCGCGGCGAACAGGTCCCCGGGCCGGACGTCCTGGCTGCGCAGTGTCACACCGGTCACCCGGGTGTGGGCGCTCACCGCGAGCACTCCGATCCGCTCGGCCAGCGGTCCGAGCAGCTCACCGGAGGGTTGGGAGGGACGCAGTTTCATGGCGTTGCCACAGTACCGGGGAGCAGAACAACGGCCGCGACGACGCGGACCGCGGCTATTCGGCCACCAGTGTCAGCGGCGGACCGGGATCGGCCGACAGCGGCACGTTCTCGCGCTGCAGCAGCCAGGCCGCGATGTTGTGGAACAGCGGGGCCATGGTGGTACCCGGCTGCCCGTCGGCGGTGCGGTGCGGGTTGTCGGCCATGATGCCGACGACGTAACGGGGATCATCGGAGGGAGCCAGTCCGGCGAATGTGATCCAGTAGTGGTCGTCGTAGTAGCAGCCGCAGTTCGGGTTGATCTGCTGGGCGGTTCCGGTCTTTCCGGCGATCTGATAGCCCTCGACCGCCGCCTGCCAGCCGGTGCCCTGCTGCACGCCACGTGGGTCGCGTTGCACGGTGGCGCGCAACATGTTGCGCACCGCCACCGCGGTCGCCGGCGAGACCACCCGGATACCCTCGGGCGCGTCCTCGGCGCTGCGGGTGCCGTCGGCGGCGACGATGGCCTTCACGATCCGCGGCGGGATGCGCACACCGTCGTTGGCGATGGCCTGGTACATCCCCGCCATCTGCAGCAGGGTCATCGAAAGACCCTGCCCGATGGGCAGGTTGGCGAAGGAGCTGCCCGACCACTGATCGATGGGCGGGACCAGACCCGCGCTCTCACCCGGCAATCCGACGCCGGTGCGCTCACCGAGCCCGAACTTGGCCAGCATCTCGGCGTACTTCTCGGGTCCGAAGCGCTGGGCCAGCATCAGGGTGCCCACGTTGGAGGACTTCCCGAAAACGCCGGTGGTGGTGTACTGGTCGACGCCGTGGTTCCAGGCGTCCTTGACCGTGACCCCACCCATGTCGATGGAGCCCGGAACGGACAGCACCTCATCGGGATTGGTCAGTCCCATCTCGATGGCCGTTGCGGCGGTGACGATCTTGTTCACCGAGCCCGGCTCGAAGGGTGAGGCGACGGCCGGGTTGCCCATCTGCTTGGTGGCCTGCCGGCCGACGTCCTGCGAGGGGTCGAACGTGTTGTCGTTCGACATCGCCAGCACCTCACCGGTTTTGGCGTCCAGGACGACCGCGGAGACGTTGCTCGCGCCGGAGACGTCCTTGGCCTGCTGGACCTGCTGCTGGACGTAGAACTGGATGTCGTCGTCGAGGGTCAGTTGCACGGTCGAACCATCGACCGCCTCATGACGGTTGCGCATGCTGCCGGGGATCATCACGCCGTCGGAGCCGCGGTCATAGGTGACCGAGCCGTCGGTTCCGGCGAGCTTGGCATCCATCGAGTCTTCCAGCCCCAGCAGACCGTGTCCGTCCCAGTCGATTCCGCCGACGATATTGGCGGCCAGCGAGCCACCGGGATACTGGCGGATGTCCTGACGCTCGGAACCGACCTCGGGGAACTTGGCCATGATGGCCTCGGCGACGGCCGGATCGACCGCGCGGGCCAGGTAGGCGAAGGAGTCCTTGCCGGTGAGCTTGGCCAGCAGGGTCCTGGCATCGGGCCTGTTGTTCAGCCGGGTCGCGATCTCGGTGGCGATCTCACGAAGCCGGGTGTCCGGATCGGGCTCCTCGGGATCCTTGGCCTTCTCCTCCTCGAGCTGCTTTCGCACCTTCACCGGCTGGAACGTCAGCGCCCGGGCCTCGATGGTGAAGGCGAGCTTGTCGTCGTTGCGGTCGACGATGCTGCCGCGCACGGCTTTCTGCACGTCGGTCACCTTGAGCTGACCGGCGGCCTCCGCGCGCAGACCGGCGGCATTGGAGATCTGCAGATTGAACAGCTGCGCGGCGGCGACGACGAGGACCAGGAAGATGACGACGTTGCCTGCGCGGTGCCGGAAGACGAAGGACGAACTGCGCAAACCGGTCTGGGGCTCCGGGCGACGGATCCGCCGGTCGGTCGCGGCGTGTTCCTGCGACTTGCGACTCATGCCGGCGCCCCGGGCACGGCCACGGCCGCCTCGGGAGCGACCGGAACCTCGACCGGTGCCGGCGCCTCAACCGGTGCGGGCCCGACGTTTTCGATACCGCCGACCGGGCCGGGCTGCGCAGGCAGCTCCGGAGCCGCCAGATGCGGGAGTCCGTCGGCGGGCAGCGGAGCGGGTGGCAGGTCGGMGACGGGCGGCACCGCGGCGGGATCCATCGGGGCGGCCAATGGTGCGGCAGGGGCGAGCGGGGCGGTCAGTGGCGTCGCGGGAACCGGGGCCTGCGCCCGCGGTGGTACCCGCACCACGACCTCGCGTGGGTCCACGACCCGGGGTGCCGGCGGCGCATCGGCGGCCGGACGTGCCGGCCGCTCCGTCACCGGGGTGTCATCGGGCAGCGGGGAGTTCAGCGGCGGCGGCGGAACACCCTCGGCCGGCTTGGGTGTGCCCACCACCACCCAGGCGCCGGTCGCATCCTGCACCAGATGCGCGGTGTCACGGGACGGGATCATGCCCAGTTCGCGGGCGGCCTCGGCCAGCGCCGGCGGGGCCTGCGCCTCCAGCACATCGCGTTCCAGGGCTTCTTTCTGCTGGGCCAGAGCCTGATTCAGCTGACGTGCATGCCCGAGCTGATAGGAGCGTTCAGCGGCATCGGTGGACAGCCACAGCGTGACGCCCAGTCCGATGCCGAGGGCGCCGATGACCAGCACCACGAACGGCACCCGCGCCGCAAGGGTGCGCGGGTTGAACTCGATCTCGGACAGCCGGGCGATCAGCCGTTCCCGCAGTGGCAGACGGACAACCTTGGGGGCCTTGGCCTTACGTGCCTTGGCGCGGGCCTTGGCCTGGCTGGCGTTCTTGGGCCGGGCGGGCGCGTCGGCGGGACGCCGCATCGGGGTGCCCTTCGGCGCCGACCGCTGCGGACGCTGCTCGGGCGCACCGCGGCGCTTGCGGGCCGGCGTTTCGGTCTGCCGGGCGCGGGCACGCTGGGGGTTGCCGCGCCGAGCCTCGTCGGCGCCGGGCACCGGTGCGGGTCGCTTGCCCTTCATGAGTGGTCCTTTCCGGCAACCTTTTCCAATGCCCGTAACCGCACCGAGGCGCTTCGCGGGTTCCGTTCGATCTCGTCGGCGTCGGCCTGTTCGGCCCCGCGGGTCAGTGAGACGAATTCGGCTTCATACCCGGGTAATTCGACCGGGAGCCCGGGCGGCGTGCGGGATGCCGTGGCGGCGGCGAACAGTCCCTTGACGATCTTGTCCTCCAGCGACTGATAGGCCATCACGACAATGCGCCCGCCGCCGGACAACGCCGCCAGCGAGGCCGGCAGGGCATCACGCAACGAATCGAGTTCGGCGTTGACCGCGATCCGCAGCGCCTGGAAGGTCCGCTTGGCCGGATGGCCACCGGTGCGCCGGGTCGCGGCGGGAATCGCCTCGTACAGCAGTTCCACCAGTTCGGCGGTGCTGTTCAGCGGTTGCCGCGCACGACGTTTCACCACTCGGGAGGCGATCCGGCTGGCGAAACGCTCCTCGCCGTATTCGCGCAGCACCCGCGTGAGCGCCCGCTCGTCGTAGGTGTTGAGGATGTCGGCCGCGGTGAGTTCGGCGTCGGGATCCATCCGCATGTCCAGTGGCGCGTCGTGTGCGTAGGAGAAGCCGCGGTCGATCAGGTCCAGCTGCATCGAGGACACACCGAGGTCGAAAAGCGCTCCGTCGATGGTGATTTCGTCCCGCTCGGCCCAGTAACCGTCGTAGCGGGTGCGGACGAACCGGAAACGGTCGCCGAAGGGCGCCAGCCGTTCGGTGGCGATGCGCAGCGCATCGGGGTCGCGGTCCAGGCCGACGACATGCAGTCCGGGCAGTTCGGTGAGGAAGCGTTCGGTGTGCCCGCCGGCACCCAGGGTCGCGTCGACCAGGACTGCTCCGGTGCCGTCGGGGTGGTGACGGGTCAGTGCCGGCCTCAGAAGCTCGACGCAGCGGTCGAGGAGGACGGGGACGTGGCCATGATCGGAATCGTCAGGCACTGCGGCTCCCCTGTTGCGAAGGGGCGCCCCTGCAACGGGGTCCCTGTCCGAGGGTGCGGACCTGGCGTCGGGGAAGTACGCCAGGGCCGGTTCGGACAGAGGCCGCGTTGCACGGGCAGGGTGGTCAGATGATGTCGCGAAGAGTGTCATCGCTGGCCGCGGAGAAGGTCTCTTCGTGGGTCTCCTGGTACTGCAGCCAAGCCTGTGCGTCCCAGATCTCCAGGTGACCGAGCGAGCCGATCACCACGCATTCCTTGGACAGGTTGGCGTACCGGCGATGTTCGGCCGACAGGGTGATCCGGCCCTGTGCGTCGGGATGCTGCTCATCGGCACCGGCCGCAAGGTTCCGCACATAGGCGCGGGCCTGAGGATCGCTGCGTGAGGCGAGCATCGCCTTCTCGGCCAGCTTCTCGAACTCCGTCCGCGGGTACACGGCCAGGCTGTGATCTTGGTGCTTGGTAACCATCAACCCTCCTGCCAGTGCGTCGCGGAACTTGGCGGGCAATGTCAGTCGCCCTTTGTCGTCGAGCTTGGGCGTGTAGGTGCCGAGAAACATCTCGCCACCTCCCACCACTCGGTTGGATCCCGAGTCGCTTCTGCCCTCTTGGCGGAGCTCCGGTTGCTCCGTTGTCCGCCACTTTACCCCACAATCCCCCACTTAGCTCCATTTGCTGCCACCGAGTTGGTCCCACGCCCCACTCCAGGACCACGAGCGCCCCTATGCCCCACCCGCCATATCCCCCTGACACCGGCCCGGTTGGGCGAAACCGCAGCTAGAGGCGCCAGTAGACCCTTTGCGGGCACTGGTGGGGAGCGGTGGGGAGAAAGTGGGGACGCCGCCCTGACACCGCCGACACGCCGCGGTTCCTGGGGGTGCCATCGGGCAGAAAAAACGGGGCAGCTCCTTACGGAGCTACCCCGGTGGGGAGAAGTGGGTTACCCGCTACTCGTCGAAACGCCGACGGAACCGATCCTCCATGCGGCTGGTGAAGGATCCGCCGCCGGAGCTCTTACCGCGCTTGGGCCGCGCCGAACCCGACGAGGGCGCCGACTTGTCGGTCGGACCGGACGCGCGCGAGCCGGTGATCGCGAACACCACGCCACCGAACATCACGATGAAGCCGATGACCGAGAGGATGGGCAGGCCGCCGATCCAGGTCGCATTGATGGCGACGCCGGACACCAGCATCGCGAGGCCGACGACGAAGAGTGCGACACCCTGCAACCGACGACGCGCCGAGGGGGCCCGCATGGCGCCACCCCGAACGCTGGACGCGAATTTGGGGTCCTCGGCATAGAGCGCGCTTTCAATCTGGTCGAGCATGCGCTGCTCATGATCGGAGAGTGGCATCCGTCCCTCCTTATCCGCGCCCTGGTCCGGTGGTTCCGGAACCGTGTCATCAACGTGTAGTCCGCCCGCGATCACGGACGTCTGATCACCATGATACGAGGTCAATCTGAGCCGTACCACCTACTTGGTACACGATTGTATGACGTGCAACACCAAAGCCGGTCATCACCTCACCCGCGCGACCACAACCCCCGACCCGGGCCCGATAATGAACGGTGACCGTGCGCACCGAACAAGACCGCGAAGGACACCCGTTGTCGACATATCTGGTGGACCTCTCGGCCGATGTGATGCGCCAACGGCTGTCCGAGGCTCTGACCGTCTACGTCGAGGCGATGCGCTATCCACGTGGCACCGAAGAGCAGCGTGCGTCGATGTGGCTGGAGCACACCCGCCGGCTCGGCTGGAAGGCCGTCGCGGCGCTCGACGGCACCGAGCTGCTCGGGGTGGCCTACGGCTACAGCGGGGCGCCCGATCAGTGGTGGCAGCAGCAGGTGGTGCACGGCCTGCGCCGCACCGGTACCGATCCCGAGCAGGCAGACGCGCTGCTCGGTGACTATTTCGAGCTCACCGAACTGCACATCCACCCGCGCGCCCAGGGCCACGGGCTCGGCGAGGCGCTGGCCCGCCGACTGCTCGCCGGACGCACCGAGGCACACGTGTTGCTGTCCACACCGGAGATCAACGGCGAGGCAAACCGTGCCTGGCGGCTGTACCGCCGGCTCGGGTTCGGGGATGTCATCCGCGACTATCACTTCGCCGGGGATCCGCGGCCCTTCGCCATCCTTGGCCGGTCGCTGCCCCTGGACTGACCGGGTCTGGCACGATTACCGGGTGCACGCGCGCCCCCGTCGCCACCGGCTTCCCGCCCTGGTCCTGCTGCTGTTGATCCTCGTTCCACTGGCCGTGGGCTGCGTGCGGGTGCGCGCCTCGATCACGGTGTCCCCCGACGACCGGGTGTCCGGCCAGATCGTTGCCGCCGCCATCCCCCGCGACGGCGACGACAAGGGACCGCAGCTGCTGAACTCGTTGCCGTTCAGCAACAAGGTGGCGGTCTCCAAGTACGAGCGCGGTGACTACGTCGGCTCGCAGGCGGTCTTCTCCGATCTGACCTTCGCCGAACTGCCGCAGCTGGCGAACATGAATCGCGACGCCGCCGGGGTGGACATCTCACTGCGCCGCGCCGGGAACCTGGTGATCCTGGAGGGCCGGGTCGACCTCACCTCGCTCGGCGATCCGGAAGCCGATGTCTCGCTGAGTGTGTCGTTCCCCGGCGAGGTGACGTCCACCAACGGGGACCAGGTGTCCAGCGACGTCGTCGAGTGGAAGCTCAAGCCCGGCGTGGTCACCACGATGAACGCCCAGGCCCGCTACACCGATCCCAGTGCGCGGTCGTTCACCGGCGCCGCGATCTGGCTGGGCATCGGATCGCTGGTGGTGGCGGGCATCCTGGCCTCGGTGGCGTGGGTGAGCCGCGACCAGTCACCACGCGTCGGCCAGGCCGACAAGACAGCCTGAACCTCAGGCCGCCAGGCTCATCCCCAGGTTGGCCAGCACCTCACCGGTGGCCCGGGCGAAGTTCAGGGTGCAGAAGTGCAGGCACGGCGCGCCCTCGGCGATCAGCCGCACACTCATCTCGGTGGCCATCTCGATGCCGATCTTGCGCACCTCATCGCGGTTCTCGACCGGGCCGTCCCCGGCCGCTGCGGTCAGCCGGGCCAGCAGCGCCGGCGGGATCGCCGAACCCGACAGCTCCACCTGACGCTGCACCGTGCGCAGCGAGGTGATCGGCATCAGGCCCGGGATGATCGGTTTGGCCGCCTGCTCCGGGTCGACGGCCGCCACCCGGTCACGTAACCGCAGGTAGTCATCGACCTCGAAGAACATCTGGGTGATGGAGTACTCGGCGCCCGCACGCAGCTTGGCCACCAGGTTCGCGGTGTCGTTGGCCAGGCCCCCGGCGCGCGGATGGCCCTCCGGGAAGGACGCCACGCCGACGTGGAAATCGCCGAGCCCACGTACCAGCTCCACCATCTCGGTGGCGTACTCAAGCCCGTGGGGGTGCTTGATCCATTCGTCGTGCACCCCGCCCTGCGGGTCGCCGCGCAGCGCGAGCACATTGGTGATGCCGCAGTCGGCGAACGCCCCGATCATCGAACGCAGTTCCGCCACGCTGTGCCCGACCGCGGTCAGGTGCGCGACCGGCAGCAGCGTGGTGTCGCGAGCCAGCTCACGCACCACCCGCACGGTGCGGTCCCGGGTGGAGCCCCCGGCACCGTAGGTGACCGACACGAACGCCGGCGTCATCCGCTCGAAAACGCGCGCCGCCCGCCACAGCCTGGCCTCGGCATCGGCGTCCCGCGGCGGGTAGAACTCCACCGAGAAGGGAACCCGGTCGCGGCCGATCTCGGCGATCCGGTCCACCACCGAGGTGGTGCGGCTGACGCCCCGCGCAGCGCCACCGCGCACATTTGACACGACGACAGCATAATTGCGTGCTTGTAAGCGCGCCTGACTCCCATGACCCACCGGCGACGCTCTACGCTGAAGACGCTCGGGGGAGCAAATCGGGATCAGAAAGGGGCGACCGCTGAGCGTGTACACAGCGGCACCGTCGGCCGCCGAGTTGGTGAACGCCGTGGTCGAGCAGTTACGGCAGTATCTGGCCGAACGCCGGCGCGATTCCGCCTACATCGGTCCCGAGTACGCCGAGCTGACGGCAGCCCTCGAAGAATTCGTCCTGCGCGGCGGCAAACGCGTGCGACCACTGTTCGCATACTGGGGCTGGCGCGCGGTCGCCGGCGAGGACCGGCCCTCCGACGCGGATGCGCTGCGGCTGTTCTCCGCGCTGGAACTGCTGCACGCCTGCGCCCTGGCCCATGACGACGTGATCGACGCCTCGGCCACCCGCCGCGGACTTCCGACCGTGCACCGGCATTTCGCCGACCGGCACCGCGCCAACAACTGGCATGGCTCCTCCGAGCAGTTCGGTCTGTCGGCGGCGATCCTGCTCGGCGACCTGTCGCTGGTGTGGGCCGACGACATCGTCGCCACCGCCGACCTGCCCGCCGACGCACACCTGCGGGTGCACAAGGTGTGGGCCGACATCCGCACCGAGGTCCTGGGTGGGCAGTACCTCGACATCGTGGCGGAATCCAGTGGCGCGGACTCGGTGGCCTCGGCGATGAACGTCAACACCTACAAGACCGCCTCCTACACGGTGTCCCGCCCGCTGCAGCTCGGCGCGGCCGCCGCCGCCGACCGCCCCGATGTGCAGGCCGTCTTCCATCAGATCGGCACCGACCTCGGGGTGGCCTTCCAGCTGCGCGACGACGTGCTCGGCGTGTTCGGCGACCCCCAGGTCACCGGCAAGCCATCCGGTGACGACCTGCGTTCCGGCAAGCGCACCGTGCTGTTGGCCGAGGCGGTCGAGCTCGCCGAACGCACCGACCCGGCGGCGGCGAAGCTGCTGCGCGAGTCGATCGGCACCGAGTTGACCGATGTGGCCGTCAAAGAGGTCTGCATGGCCATCGAATCGGTCGGTGCGCTGGCCGCCGTGGAGAGCCGCATCGACATGCTGAACCGCCGCGCCATCGAGGCGCTCAACGAGGCCCAGATCGACCCGGAGGCCAAGATCGGCCTCGCCGAGCTGGCCAGTCTGGCGTCGAACCGGTCCGCCTGAGGAGATGACCACCCCGGCATCGGTCGAGTCCACGAGAAGTGGCCTCAACAAGCAGCTGTCCCGGTTGCTGGTGTTCGCCGCATCGCCCGAGGCACGGCCGGCCCGGCTGGGCTTTCTCGGCGCGGCACTGATCACCGCGGGCGGGCTCGGGGCGGGCAGCACCCGTCTGCACGATCCGCTGCTGGAGTCTCTGCACATGTCCTGGCTGCGTTTCGGCCACGGCCTGGTGCTGTCCTCGCTGCTGCTGTGGGGCGGCGTCGCGCTGATGCTGCTGGCCTGGATGTGGTTGGGCCGGCGCGTGGTCGACCGCACCGCCACCCAGTACACGATGCTGGCAACCACCGGTTTCTGGTTGGCGCCGCTGCTGTTGAGCGCACCGGTGTTCAGCCGCGACACCTACTCCTATCTGGCCCAGGGCGCCCTGCTGCGCGACGGTTTCGATCCGTACGTCGTGGGCCCGATCGAGAATCCGAACTCGCTGCTCGACGATGTCAGCCCGATCTGGACCACCACCACCGCCCCGTACGGCCCGGCGTTCATCCTGATCGCCAAGTTCGTCACCATGATCGTCGGCAACAACGTCGTCGAGGGCACCATGCTGCTGCGGCTGTGCATGCTGCCGGGGCTGGCCCTGCTGATCTGGGCGACGCCCCGGGTCGCACGCCACATCGGCGCCAACTCGGCTGCGGCACTGTGGATCTGTGTGCTCAATCCGCTGGTGATCATCCACCTGATGGGCGGCGTGCACAACGAGATGCTGATGGTCGGGCTGATGATGGCCGCGATCGCGCTGACCTTCGGCGGCAGACCGATCATCGGGGTCGGCTTCATCGCCACGGCGGTCGCGGTCAAGGCGACCGCGGGTATCGCGCTGCCGTTCATGGTGTGGGTCTGGATGCGGCGACTGCGCGACACCCGTGGCTACCGTCCGCTGCCGGCCTTCGCCTTCGCGACCGCGGCGTCGGTGGCGATCTTCGGAGCGGTGTTCGCGGTGCTGTCCCTGCTCGCCGGGGTGGGCCTGGGTTGGCTGACGGCACTGGCCGGTTCGGTGAAGATCATCAACTGGCTCACCCTGCCCACCGCGGCGGCCAACCTGATCAACGCGATCGGCGGACTGCTCATGCCGGTCAATTTCTACGCCGTGCTGGAAGTCACCCGCATCATCGGCATCGCGATCATCGCGATCTCACTTCCGTTGCTGTGGTGGCGTTTCCGGCACACCGACCGGGACGCGCTGACCGGTATCACGCTGGCGCTCGGCGTGGTGGTGCTGTTCGTGCCCGCCGCGCTGCCCTGGTACTACACCTGGCCACTGGCGGTGCTGTCCACGCTGTGGCAGAGCCGCGCCGCGATCGCTCTGATCGCCGGCTTCTCGACGTGGATCATGGTGATCTTCAAACCCGACGGCTCACACGGCATGTATTCGTGGATCCACGTGCTGCTGGCCACCGCGTGTGCGGTGGCGGCCTGGTATTCGCTGTCCAGGGCACCCGAGCACGAACCGGTCAGTAAGCCACGACCGGCGCCCGGTCAGTAAGCCATCGCCTGCGCGCGCCGCACCACCTCGCGGGCCTGGTGGGAACGCAGCGCGTCTACCGGCCTGGCGTTCTCCTGGCGATCGGTGCTGCCGTCCCGGCTCACCATCAGCGACGGATCCGGGGTGAACAGCCAGCGCATCGCCTCGGTGACGTCGAAACCACCGTCCTTGAGGACGACGAGCAGCCCTGGAAGGGGCTTGACCACGGTGCCCTTCTCGTCGAAGAACACCTTCGGCACGACGAGGGAGCCGTTGCGGCGCACCGCCATCAGGTGGCCGTCACGCAGATGCTGATGCACCTTGGTGACCGAGACGCCGAGAAGCTTCGACACCTCGGCCAGTTCGAGGACAGTTTCGTCGGGGTCGAGG